>CAYMTC010000205.1:0-4116 GCA_964393265.1 uncultured Thermoleophilia bacterium | reverse complement strand
GCCCCTTCCATGAGGCGCCGACCGAGGGTGTCCGGCAGGCTTGGAGGACACGGCCAGCGATGGCTCTTGACGGCATCGGGGTCACGGTGCAGTATGTGCTATATGAAAGAAGAGAGTTCAGATAGCACAACACTCGAGATGGCGGCCCTGTGTCGGCCGATCCGTTCACCGTGATGATAGCCAGGACTCTCGAGGGCAAGCTGCGGGCCGCGGCGGGGCCATTCCCCGTGCTGTTCCTCACCGGCCCACGCCAGTCGGGAAAGACGACGCTCGCTCGGGCGACCTTTCCCGACTACAGGTACGTGTCACTGGAAGACCCGGAGCGGCGAGCAGAGGCGCTCGAAGATCCGCGCGGGCTTCTTGCGCGCACATCAGATGCTCCGGGCCTCATCCTCGACGAGGCGCAGCGGGCACCGGAGCTTTTCTCGTACATACAGGGTGTGGTCGATGAACGCCGCGGCGGACCCTTCGTGCTCACCGGATCGCAGAACTTCCTGCTCTCGGAGCGCATCACGCAGACGCTTGCCGGCCGCACCGCCGTCTTTGAGCTCCTGCCGTTCTCGGTGGCGGAGATCACCGGCCGGCCCGCGTGCGACCCCGATGGCTTCGTGAGCTCTGCGGTCGCCCAGGCACCTGTGTTCACCCTCGATGACATCCTCTTCAGCGGGCTGTATCCGGCTATCCATGATCGGGAGATACCGGCTGGCGAGTGGCTGCGCAGCTACGTGACCACCTACGTGGAGCGCGACGCTCGCTCTGTCGGGTCCGTCGGCGACCTGGACAGCTTCCTGCGCTTTCTGGGCCTCTGCGCCGGACGGAGTGGGCAGTTGCTCAACCTCTCGGCGCTCGGCGCCGAGGCCGGCATCAGCCACACGACCGCGCGCCACTGGTTGTCGGTGTTGCGGGCCAGCTACATCGTCACCGTGCTGGCCCCGCATCATGGGAACTTCAACAAGCGTCTCGTCAAGACGCCGAAGCTCTACTTCCTGGATACCGGCCTGCTGTGTGCGCTTCTGGGGACCCGCACGACCGCCGATCTCTGGGACCACCCACTGCGCGGGGCGATCTTCGAGACCTTCGTGGTCGCCGAACTGCAGAAGCTCTTCGTCCACAACGGCGAGCGACCGCGGCTGTTCTTCTGGCGCGATTCGCACGGCCTCGAAGTCGATGTGCTGATCGACCTGGGTCGTGGGGTGGTGCCTGTCGAGATCAAGGCGGGTGCCACCGTCGCCGCCGACGCTTTCCGCGGCCTTGAGAACTACCTCCGCCTGCGCTCGGCTCCGGGACGGTCACCAGCGGAGCGCCCGGCAGCGGAACGGTCGGCAGCGGAGCGCTCGACGCCTGGGGGGCAGTCGACGAGTGGCGGTAGCGGCGGTGTGCTCGTCTACGGCGGCGACGAGCGGTACGAGCGACGCGGACATGACGTTCGTCCCTGGTGGGCGTGTACCTGACACGCCGACTGCGCCGTCTGGTCCGCTGCGACCTCGAGGGGAGGATCGGCCGAGCGGGCTGAGCGTCTGTCAGTCGAGGATAAGGCGCTGCGGATCCACCTCGGCGCGGAGGATCTGCAGCTCGTGCTCTGTCGGTGGCACGGCCTCTACCGCGCGGGACACGTCGATCTCAAAGCCGGTGTTCTCGACGATCTGCTCGACGGTGATGCCCGGGTAGTACTCGTGCAGGTACATCTCCTTGCCGGGCTCGGCGAACTTGAGCACGCAGAGATCGGTCACGACGGCGAGCGGGCCGCCGCGGGCTAGGCCCGCCCTTGCCCGCGAGTCGCCGCCGGTGAGCCAGCCGGGCGTGGTGAGGTAGTCGAGCTTCTCCACGAACTTGCGCCGTCCGTGCTGCATGAACACGATGTAGGCGCTGGCCAGCGAACCCGCATCGCAAGCGCCGCCCGAGCCGCTGAACCTGACCTTCGGTCGGTGGTAGTCGCCGATGCAGGTGGAGTTCATGTTGCCGTAGCGGTCGATCTGGGCGGCGCCCAGGAAGGCGATGGTGTGCAGTCTGCGATGGGCCACGATGGAGAAGCTCTCGATGAGGCCCGAGTTGACGCTGGTCTCGTGCATGACCCGAGTATCGGCGACGGCCATGGGGAGCTCCCGCAGGCTCGGGTCTATGCCGCCGGTCTCGAAGAACACGGTGGCGTGCGGTGCGCTGATGCGCTTGGCGACGGCGGCGGCCAACATGGCCACGCCCGTGCCGGCGAAGAGGATGTCGCCGTCGCGGATGAAGCGGCCGGCGGCGATGGCCATCATCTCCCGCGCTGAGTAGGAGCCGGGCGCGAGGGAGCTGTCGGTGGCGCTTGTCGCTCTGGCCGCGGCCTGGGGCTTGGGGGGCTCGAGGTCGTGTGCACTCATTGCTCGCTCTCTCTCAACGCCGGTCCAAGCCCGGCGTGTAGCCGATGATGCTGTTGGCGCCGATGCTCGCCAGGTGTGCCGCGCCGACCTTCTCGAGGTACTGGTCGTGGTCGGCGACGCCGAAGACCCACTCCTGCAGGTAGGTGGCCCAGGCGTCATCATCCTTGGCCATCGCCTTGTAGAGGTTGAGGTGGGCAGGGTCGTAATCGTAGAAGTACGGGCAGGCCGTGGGGTGGGCGCCGAACGGCACCGGGACTATGGCGTCCACCAGGAAGGGCGGCAGCGTGTTCTGGTCGGGGTCGGTGCGTATCCACTGGCGGGGGACGATCTCCTCGCAGCTGACGATGACGGCGCCGGCCGCTTTGGCCTGCTCGCTGTCGGCGAAGTCCAGGCCCTTGATGCGGACGGTGCCGTCATCGCCGACGTACTGGACGTGCAGGATGGTGACGTCCGGAGTCAGCGCCGGCACAAGGACCACATCGTCGTCGTGCCCATCGAAGGGGTTGGGCATGACCACGAGCTTCTTGCGCGCTAGCCGGGAGGCACGCCCCTCGGCCTGCGCTGCGCGTGCCTCCTCCTGTCGTTCCTGGTCGGTGAAGCCCTGCATGCCCACCAAGTCGGTGGCGAGCCCCGACTTGGTGGGCACGAAGGGCACGCTGAGTGCACCCGCCATGAAGCGCAGCGTCATCTGGTAGTTGGAGTAGTCCTCGACCTGGACCTCGCCCCGCTCGACGGCGCGGCGGAACCGGAAGCACGTGGGGGCGAAGCGGCCGTTGCCGCCGTACGCGATCTCTATGCGCCGCACGCAGCCGGCGCCGACGAGGACGTCGAGGGCCTGCCCGTTCGAGTGGGCGACGAGGTGGAGGTCCTTGACGCCTTGGCGCACGATCTCGTACACGAGCGCCATGGGATTGCGGGTGATGGTGAACCCGCCGACGGAGAGCTGTACGCCGTTGGTCACGAAGCGGCGCACGGCCTCTGCCGGGGACATGATCTTGTCCCGGATGGCCGGATACCGGTCTGGCGCGCCACGCTGCGGCATGGGCTCCTCCCCTTCGCGAGGCCTGTGTGCCGTGGCCCGGCGTGCTGCGGGGGTCGGCGTGCGGGCTGGCGGACACGCGGCGTCCGCCGCTCCTGCCGACCCCAAGAACGCAAACACCCCCAGGGCACGGGCTGTGTGCGCTGGGGGCGCACGACCGAGAGCGGGACCAGACCGTGGCCACCGCAGGTCGTGTCTGCAGCGCCCTCATGATACACGGCAGCAGCCATCGTGCAACAGGTCGCCGTCGTGCGGTGCTGTCGCGGTCGAGTGAGCTGGTGGCGCGGTGCGCCGTTGCGATCGCCTGGCGCTGTCGCCGTGCGGCGCCCTGCTGTCCGGGCGAGTCTTGTCCGCCGTTCCCGGCGCTCCTTGGCGCTGCTATGCTTGGCGACGCGAGCCGCACCGAGATGCACCGGCGTCAGGAAGCTCAAGTCCAAGGGTGTCCTGGGGCGGCGTCGTGTCGGCGCATGTGCAAACGGACAGGGGACAAGGGGAGGCCATGCAGAGCTACATCTTCACCGGCTACGCGGCGTTGCCACACGACGCCGCCAAGCGGATCCCGTACAGCAGTCTAGGGGTCATCGCCGAGGTCGACGCTCAGGGGCGCATCATCGCGGCCGAGGCGTCGCTGTCCATGGGCATCGGCAACGACTTCTTCGCCCGGCTGGCCACGGGGCGGTCGGTGATCAGCGAGCGGCAGGACATCCTGGCCGACAT
>CAYMTC010000204.1:0-4134 GCA_964393265.1 uncultured Thermoleophilia bacterium | reverse complement strand
GAGCCACGTACGGCACCCGGCCTCACCGATCTGTCCAACGTGGTCATGGTGCCCCATCTCGGCTCCGCCACGCGCTGGACGCGTCAGGGCATGGCCGTTCTCGCCGCCACGAACACCACCGCGATCCTGCAGGGTCACCCTGTCTGGAACCGTGCCGACGTCCTGCCGTTCCTCTCAGACGACCCTCCCGCGGCGGCTCCCAGCATCGTCAACGCGACCGAGTTAGGCCTGCCGCTCTACACTGAGCAGGCCCCCTCAACGGGCGGTGCCAGCGCCGGCGCCGCCGCCCCCAGACCATGACGGAGAAGGAGTACAGCATGAAGCTTGCAGATCGGGTCGAACGCCTTGGCACCGAGACGGCCTTCGCCGTCTCGGCAGAGGCGGCGGCACACGCCGCCAAGGGCAACAAGGTCTACCCCTTCCACATCGGCGACATGAACCTGCCCACGCCGGCCAACGTCCAAGAAGCCGCTATCAAGGCTATGCAGGGTGGCAAGACCGGCTACTGCCCCAATGGCGGCATCCCGCAGCTACGTGAGGCGCTGGCCAAAGAGATGGCCAGGACGCACGGCATGCAGCTTGGCCCTCAGAACGTCGCCATCCAGCCGGGCGGCAAGCCCGTGATCGAGAAGTTCCTGCTGGCCTTGGTGAACCCTGGGGACGAGGTGCTCTACCCCAACCCGGGTTTCCCGATCTACGAGAGTCAAATCGAGTTCCAGGGCGCCAAGGCCGTGCCGTACGGCTTCGTCCCCGGCGAGGACAACTTCCTCCTCGACTTCGACGCCATCAAGCGCGCCATCACGCCGAAGACACGGGCCATCATCTTCAACGACCTGCACAACCCCACCGGAGCAGTCAGCCCCCGCAGCGAGGTGGAGGCTCTAGCCGATCTCTGCCGCGAGCATGATCTCTACGTTCTGAGCGACGAGGCGTACTGGGACATCCGCTACGGCGGCGAGGCGCTGTCCATAGCATCCCTCCCCGGAATGGCCGAGCGCACCATCATCCTGTACACCTTCAGCAAGAAGTTCGCGATGACCGGCTGGCGACTGGGCGGAGCCATCGGCCCGGAAGACGTCATCAAGGTCATCGCCACCCTCAACGTCAACGAGGAGAGCTGCACCAACCACTTCGTGCAGTGGGCCGGCGTCGAGGCGCTCACGGGTGATCAGAGCGGCGCCGCCAAGATCCTCGAGGTGCTGCGGGAGCGCCGCGACGTGGCTGCGGCCGTGCTCAACGACATCGACGGCATCAGCTGCTACTCGCCCGAAGCCACCTTCTACCTCTATCCCGATGTCACCGGAGCCATGGAGCGAGTGGGCGCCAAGAGCTACGATGAGTTCCGTCTCGCGGCGCTCGAGAAGACCGGCTGTTCGTTCTGCACGCGCCTGCACTTCGGCCGCGCGCTGCCTGGCGAGACCCGTGCCTACGTGCGCATCGCCTACTCGGGCATCGACGTCGACCAGATCGAGGAGGGCCTGGGCAAGCTGAAGGCCTGGGTGGAGAGCGCATGACCACCGCGACCCTCGCGAAGGAGAGAACCGAATGAGCACGGCCGAGTCGCACGGGCCCACGGCCCTCAGGAGGACGCTGCTCTACGACCGACACGTCGCAGCCGGGGCCAGGATGGTCGAGTTCGGCGGCTGGGAGATGCCCGTCCAGTACCCCTCAGGCATCGTCGAAGAGCACCTCGGCACACGGCGCCACGCCGGCCTGTTCGACGTCTCCCACATGGGCCGCTTCACTTTCCGTGGCGCCGGAGCAGTGCCATTCCTCCAACACTCCCTGACGAACAACTGCGCGGGACTTGAGGTAGGCGAAGCGCAGTACACGCTCATTCCCACGCACACGGGCGGCGCGGTGGACGACGCCTACCTCTACCGCTTCAAGGAGGACGAGTACCTGCTCGTCGTCAACGCCGCCAACAGGGAGAAGGACTGGGACCATTTCCAGGCTCTCCTTGACGCCGCCGGCTCGACCGCGGGCTGCGATGCCTCGGGCGGCGCACCTGTGCCGGACTTCGGCGACGTGCGCATGCACGACGCCAGCGAAGAGCTGGCCATGCTCAGCGTCCAGGGCCCCGAGTCCCGCTCCATCGTCGCCGATCTCATCGAGGACGGGCTCCTACCCGATCCTTGGCGCAATCAGCTCAGCACCGTCCGCATGTTCGGCACGGAGGTCTGGGTAGCTCGCACCGGTTACACCGGCGAGCCAGTCTGCTTCGAGCTCTTCGTCCCAGCCGAACAGGCCGTGCAGGCGTGGGACACGCTCGTTGAGGCGGGCGCCCCGCCGCTAAGGCTTGGCGCCCGCGACACTCAGCGACTCGAGGCCGGCATGCCGCTCTACGGCCACGAACTGGGCACCGACCCCGCCGGCGACGAGATACCCGCCTTCGCCATCCCTCTCGCCAAGCTCGCGGTCAGTCTCTCGCCCGCCAAGGGTGCGTTCGTGGGCAGAGACGCCCTGGCCAAGCAACAGGCCGCCTATACGCGCATCGTCCACCGCGACTACTCGCTCATCGACGATCTGCCCAAGATCATCCAGCCTGTCGCCCTCGCCGGGCGCGGCGTCGCCCGCGAGACGAGTCCGGTGTTCCGCGGCCAAGGAAACGTCTCGGCCGACTGCCTTCCCGACACGGACGCCGCCGCGCTCTCGGCGCGCGGTACACCTGGTGAGCCTATCGGGTGGGTGACCAGCGGCACGATGGTCCCGGCGTGGCGGATCGAGGGCGAGGGCCTGGCCCAGCGCCTTGTCGATGAGAAGGAGTTGCGGCCGATAGCCCTCGCCCTGGTCTCCAGCGACGTCATCGCCGACGATCGCGTGGAGATCGAGATCCGCGGCAAGAGGGTGGACAGCGTCGTCGTCGACTGGCACCTGCGCAGTGACGCTCCTCCGTACGCCCGACCCATATTCCTGGGCCGCACCTGCGAGGAGTGGCCCGCTCCCGCCGGAGACATCGGCAGTAAGGTCGCCGACCTTCTCAAGCGCGCCGCCGACAACCACGAGTGGCGGCAGCGTCGAGCGATGAACCTCATACCCTCGGAGATGACCGCCTCACCCATGGTGCGTCTGCTGAGCATCAGCGACCCGGCCTTCCGCTACGCAGAGCACCGGAAGGCCGAGGCCTTCTACGATGCTGAGGTGTTCTACTATCAGGGCACCGACTTCATCGATGAGGTCGAGCGCCTGCTGGTACACGAGCTCCGAGCCTACTTGGGGTGCCCGGAGGTCGAGACCCGAGTCATCAGCGGCCAGATGGCCAACGCCTGCGTGTTCAGCGCGATGGTCGAGTACCTCAACCGTGCCCAGCCCAAGGCTGAGCCGCGGCGCATCCGGCAGATCATGAACAACCACATCGTCAAGGGCGGCCACCTCAGCGCCCAGCCCATGGGCGCTCTGCGTGACTTCGTGGCGCGCGATCCACGAACAGACGCTCCGGCCGTCGAGAACTTCCCCATGCTGCCTGACAACCCGTTCAAGATGGACGTGGACGAGACCAAGCGCATGCTGCTCACCTACCGCCCCGAGCTCATCATCTTCGGGAAGAGCATGGTCATCCACAAAGAGCCGGTCGCTGAGATCCGGGCGTTCATCGACGAACAGGGCCTCGATACCGTCGTCATGTACGACATGGCCCATGTGCTCGGCCTTGTGGGCCCCCACTTCCAGGAGCCGTTCGCCGAAGGAGCAGACCTGGTCACAGGCTCCACGCACAAGACCTTCTTCGGCCCGCAGCGGGGCATCGTCGGCTGCGCATTCAGGGAGCCTGAGGAGCGCTACGACCTCTGGGAGGCCATCCAGCGCCGTGCCTTCCCCGGCTCCGTGAGCAACCACCACCTCGGCACGTTGCTCGGCCTCCTCATGGCCGCCTACGAGATGAACCACTTCAAGGACGACTACCAGCGGGCGGTCATCGCCAACGCGAAGGCCTTCGCCCGCGCCCTCAAGCACCAGGGACTCGATGTCTGCGGCGATCCGGCCAACGACTACACCGAGACCCACCAGGTCATCGTCCGTGTCGGCTACGGCGCCGGCCCTGAGGTGGCCCGGCGCCTCGAGGACAACGACATCGTCTGCAACTACCAGGAGATCGGAAGAGCGTCGTGTAGGGAAAGAGTGTAGGATAGGGTGGGG
>CAYMTC010000203.1:0-4210 GCA_964393265.1 uncultured Thermoleophilia bacterium | reverse complement strand
CACCACCCTATCCTACACTCTTTCCCTACACGACGCTCTTCCGATCTGTCGCGCGTGCGCGAGGGGTCCACCTCGATACTTGGGCTCATGGTGGAGACAAGGTGGACACTCTTGAGGTACTTGCCCTTGGCCGCCGCTGGCTTGGCGCGCACGATCTCATCGAGCACGACGCCGTAGTTCTCAAGGATCTGCTCCTCGCTGAACGACTTGCGCCCGATGGCGAGATGGACGATGCCGGTGCGGTCGGTGCGGTACTCGACCTTGCCGGCCTTGGCATCCCTGACAGCCTTACCCACGTCGAACGTGACCGTGCCGGACTTAGGGTTAGGCATGAGGCCCCGAGGGCCGAGGATGCGGCCGAGCTTACCGACCGTACCCATCATGTCCGGAGTGGCGATGGCGACGTCGAAGTCGAACACGCCCGCCTGGACCTGCTTGGCCAGCTCGTCGCTGCCGACGATGTCTGCGCCCGCCTCCTGCGCCTCGCGCGCCTTGTCGCCTTCAGCGAAGACGGCGACGCGGACGTCCTTACCCGTGCCGTGCGGCAGGATCGTGGTGCCGCGCACGATCTGGTCGGCGTGGCGCACGTCGACGCCGAGTCGGAAGTGGACCTCCACGGTCTCGTCGAACTTGGCCGTATCGAGCGACTTGAGCAGCCGGACGGCCTCGAGCGGAGAGTAGAGACGGCCGGGCTCGATGACTGCCCGCGCCTGCGTGTACTTACGACCATGCTGAGCCATGTGGCTCTACCTCCTGTGGTACCTGCGGCCGCCGCGCACTGCGGTGAGCCTCCCACTTGTGGCTACCTCTCGGCGCCACCCTCCGTCATCGGCAGCTCACGCTGCCGAGAGCTGATCAGTCCACGACCTCCACGCCCATGCTGCGCGCCGTGCCCTCGATGATGCGCATGGCGGCCTCGACGTCGTTCGCGTTGAGGTCCGGCATCTTGAGCTCAGCGATCTCGCGCACCTTGGCGCGGGGCACCTGAGCTACCTTATGCCGGTTGGGCTCTCCCGAGCCCTTGTCGATGCCGGCCGCCTCACGCAGCAGCACGGCCGCGGGCGGGGTCTTCGTGATGAACGTGAACGAGCGGTCCTCGAAGACCGTGACCTCGACGGGGATGATGGTACCGCTCTGCGCCTGCGTCTGGGCGTTGAACGCCTTGCAGAACTCCATGATGTTCACGCCGTGCTGGCCCAGGGCAGGGCCGACCGGCGGCGCCGGGTTGGCGGCACCCGCTGGGATCTGCAGCTTTATGACGGTCAGGACCTTCTTGGCCACGGTATCCTCGCTTGAGTGGGGTGATTACGTAGTCTTCTTGACCTGCTCGAACCCGAGCTCGACCGGCGTCTCGCGGCCGAAGATGGAGACCATGACCTTGAGCTTCTGCTGGTCAAGGTTGACCTCCGAGACCTCACCGGAGAAGTCCGAGAGGGGCCCAGACGTGACACGTACTACCTGGCCCACGCTGAACTCTGCCTTCTGCTTGGTGCGCTCCACGGCTTGGGTGTGCAGGATGCGGTTCACCTCTGCCGGCGACAGAGCGACCGGTTCGTTACGGGGGCCGACGAAGCCTGTGACACCCGGCGTGTTCTTGACGAGCGACCACGTATCGTCGGTGAGTTCCATCTTGACGAGCACGTAACCCGGGAAGACCCTGCGCTCGGTGGTCACCTTCTCCTTGTTCTCTTTGGTCTCGACGACCTGCTCTGTGGGTACGACCACGTCGACTATACGTTCCTCCTGGTGCATGGAACGGATGCGGTGTTCGAGATTCGTCTTCACCTTGTTCTCATGCCCCGAGTAAGTGTTGACCACGTACCACTTGAACACAGTCGGCGCTCCTGACCGTTTACGGGGTGACGAGCTCGACGAGACGCTGGAACACGTAGTCGAGCGCGGCCGTGTAGGCGCCGGCTATGGCCACCGCGACCAGCACCACGATAGTGGACTGCAGCAAGTCCTTTCGCGACGGCCATGTGACCTTCTTGAGCTCGACGCGGACCTCTTTGAGGAAGACCCTGAATCCGCGCCGCTCGCCCTTACCGGAGCTGGAACGCGCGGCCGTGGCCTGCTTGGCACGCTCACGCGAGCGCGTCCAGCGCGAGGCGACAGTGCCTTTGCCCTTGGTGTCTCTAGTCTTGGCCTTCTGGCCCTTGGGCGCGCGTGTGGCCACCGAAGTGGAGCGAGCACCACTCTTGGCAGCGCCAGAACGGCTCTTGGGCTTCTTCTTCCTCTTATCTGTGCTGGCCAACGCTGGGACTCCTGGGACACTGGCAGGGCTGGAGGGACTCGAACCCCCGGCCACCGGTTTTGGAGACCGGCGCTCTACCAACTGAGCTACAGCCCTGCGGACGCTCGCGATAGACCGCCGCTCGACGAGCGCAGGTACCGTCGATCAACGGGTCTCTTTGTGCAACGTGTGCGTCCCGCACCAGCGGCAGTACTTGCGCAGCTCTATGCGGTCCGGATCGTTCTTCTTGTTCTTGTTGGTGTGGTAGTTTCGCCGCTTGCACTCCTGGCAAGCGAGCGTGACAAGCTGGCGCAACCTGATCCTTTCGACGGGAGCACGTTAGGATAGCAACGGGCGCGCGCCACGGTCAACGCGCGCCCCGATCCCGGCGGGGCAGTATACCAGAGCAGCCACCGGCGGGCCAAGCTCGGCGCTGGCTGCGTGGCAGGCTGCGCGCCGATGGTGCAGTACGCAGTACACCAGGAAGAGAGGACAAGATAGACGACCGCACCCGCAACGTCACCGACGATCACCCACCAGCGGCACCTGACGAGCGGCCGTCCACGGTGAGTCCAACGGCGTCGCCTGACGCCCCTCAGCCGCTCTGGTGGGGCTGGCAGCAGGCGACAGCAGGGCTGCTGGTGGCCATCGCTCCCATGGTCCTCCTGCTCCTCCTGTCACTCCTTGCGGGAGACCAGGATAGCGGCCCGGTGACCGTCGGTGTGGCCGCCGTCAGCGTGCTCGTGACACTGGTCATCGACACGTGGTACCTCTTCGCGGCCTGGCTGTTCTCGCTGCACCGCGTGCGTTCCGGCCTGCGCGCCTGGGGTTTCCGCAGGCCGCGGCGAAGCATCCTGTGGGCAGTGCCGGTGGCGCTGGTGGCCGTCTACGCTGTCAGCATCTTCTACAACCTGCTGGTGCCCACGCAGGAGCAGGACATCGTCGAGAGCTTCCCACGCAACGCTGCCGGCGCAAGCCTCTTCGTGCTGCTCGCCTGCGTCATAGCGCCGCTCTTCGAAGAAGCGTTCTTCCGCGGCTTCCTCTTCCAGGGCTTCTCGCGATCCTGGGGTCTGGCTGGCGGGGCGGCCGTCTCGGCAGCTGTCTTCTCGCTCTGCCATCAGCAGTTGGACATCTTCCTGCCGCTGTTCGCCCTTGGGTTGGCCCTCGCCTGGGTGTTCCACGTCACCCGCTCCATCTGGTCCAGCGTGGCCATGCACGCCATCTACAACGGCATCGCCGTCCTGGCGTGGGCGCTCACCTAGGGTCTAGCAGCGCAGACTGACGCCGGCCGCGCCGGACGAGCACCGCTGCCGCAGGCTCCCTCCTACTCCTGCAGCAGGCTGGGCTTGCGCAGCTGGCGGCACTGGCACGTGTCCTCGTCTGGCAGTGCCGCCAGCGCGTGCAGAAGGACGCGTCCTATGAGCTCCGCGTCATCCGAGTAGATGCGCGCAAGCTCTTGGTGGGACCAGTCGCGGACGACTCCCTCGCCGTAGTTGACCACGACGTAGATGCCTGCGTAGCAGGCGCCGATATCACGCGCCAGCCACACCTCGGGCGCGAAGCTCTGTCCCACGATGTCGCCGTACTGCTGCAGACGACGGACCTCGGCTGGCGACTCGAAGCGGGGACCCTCGGTCACCACGTACACCCCGCGCGGAAAGAGCCGGCGCTGCGGCGCCAGCTCCGCTGCGGCGAGCCGCAGCGCCTCGCGCGCCACCGGACACACCGGGTCGCGCATGATGAGCAGGTGGTCTCCGACGACCATGCCGCCGCGGTCACGATCCGTGGTGAGATCCACGAAGTCGTCTGGCACCACCAGGTCGCCGGGATCTAGGAGTGGATTCAGGCTGCCGACCCCAGCGTCTGAGAGAACGCGACGCACACCGGCGCGGTGCAACACGCTGAAGACCTGACGCGACGCCCGGCCGCGCGACACACCCGGTCGCCAGCCGTGCAGCTTCACGTGCAGCACCGGAC
>CAYMTC010000202.1:0-4234 GCA_964393265.1 uncultured Thermoleophilia bacterium | reverse complement strand
CTCTTCCGATCTCTATCTAACCTGAGGGGTCGGCGTCCGGCCTGATGCAGCAACCCCCCAGCCACCGGCCGCACGCCGTGCAGACCGGAAAGTAGGTGCGTGTGACCTCGATTTGGAACATCCTCAGCGAGAACTTCATGGCCTTTACCGAGGCGGCCTGGGTCACCATCCAGCTGACAGCCGTCTCGCTGGTCATCGCGACCTTCATCGGACTCTTCTTCGCGTTCATGAAGATATCGCACGTTCGCATCTTCTCACTCATCGCCGATGGCTACATCGGGCTTATCCGGGGGCTGCCGCTGATAGTGCAGCTCATGTTCCTGTACTTCGGCATCTCATCGATCGTGACCCTGCCGAGGTTCTGGGCTGGGAGTCTGGCTCTAGCGATTCACGCCGGAGCTTACGTGGCCGAGATATTCCGCGGTGCGATCCAATCCATAGACAAGGGGCAATTCGAGGCAGCCAAGTCCCTGGGGATGAGGCAGTCGCTGATGATGCGCCGCGTGATCCTGCCCCAGGCGGCGCTACGCGCCATCCCGCCACTGGGGAACCAGTTCATCATCGGGCTGAAGGACTCATCGCTGGTCGCGTATCTCGGCGTCATGGAGCTCTACGGGACCGCCTTGCTCGTGCAGGCGGAGAACTTCAAGCCCTTCCAGACCTACTTCGTGGCCGGCCTCTACTACCTGGTCATGGTCATCGTCTTCACGGTGCTGCTCAAGAAGCTCGAGAGCCGACTGGCGATATCGACTCGGCCTACTGGCGGCTCCAAGGCGAAGGGTGGCCGCCTGGCACGCCGGGGGGCGGCCGCATGAGCGACTCGATGATCAAGCTGGAGAACGTGCACAAGTACTTCGATGACCTTCACGTTCTCAACGACATCAACATCGAGATCGCCAAGGGCGAGGTCGTCGTGCTCATCGGGCCGAGCGGCTCAGGCAAGAGCACTCTCATCCGCACCATGAACTTCTTGGAGCGGATCGACGATGGTTCGATCACGATCGAGGACAAGCGTATAGATCCCAAGGCCGACAACCTCGACAAGGTACGCGAGCGGGTCGGCATGGTCTTCCAGCAGTTCAACCTCTTCCCGCACATGACCGCGCTCGAGAATGTGATCGAGGCGCCGGTCCACGTGAAGGGCATCAACAAGCATGAGGCCCGTGAGAAAGGCTTGGATCTGCTCCGCAAGGTGGGTCTGGGGGACAGGGCCGATTCCCATCCTTCGCAGTTGTCCGGGGGGCAGCAGCAGAGGGTGGCCATCGCGCGCTCGCTGGCCATGGAGCCCGACATCATGCTCTTCGACGAGGTGACCTCGGCGCTCGACCCAGAGCTGGTCAATGACGTGCTCCAGGTGATGAAGGACCTGGCGCGTAGCGGCATGACGATGGTCGTCGTCACTCACGAGATGGGTTTCGCCCGAGAGGTCGGCGACAGGGTGCTGATGATGGACGGTGGTCAGATCATCGAGCAGGGCCCACCAGAGAAGTTCTTCACAAGCCCCGACAACGAACGCACGAAGCGCTTCCTGAAGGAGATCCTGTGAGCGGGAGGGCAGCGACGTGCCGACCAAGTCGCCGGACCGCGGAGCACAGAGTGGGGTCACGATGAACGAGATGCTCGACGGCATGGGTAGCGCACGGGGAGCGCTGGAACCCTTGAAGGGTCGTCACCTCCTCACGGTCGCCGACTTGGATGCGACCGAGATCGACGCGTTGCTCGACCTGGCTACGGAGCTCAAACAGAGGCTGCGGCGAGGCGAGCCCACACCGCTGCTGCCGGGACGAATCCTGGCGATGGTCTTCATGAAGAAGTCGACTCGGACCAGAGTGTCGTTCGAGGCTGGCATCTACCAGCTGGGCGGGACCGCCATGTTCCTGCCGGGCTCAGAGCTCCAGCTGGGCCACGGTGAGACCATCCGCGACACGGCTTGTACCATGTCCAGGTATGTCCACGCAGTGATGATCCGTGCGGCCGACCACGAGGACGTCGCTGCTTTCGCTGAGTATTCGACCGTACCGGTGATAAACGGGATGTCGGGGTCGGCTCACCCATGTCAGACCATGGCCGACCTCCTTACGATGCAGGAGCACTTCGGGCGCCTCGCCGGCCTCAAGGTGGTGTACCTCGGCGCGGGCCTCAATGTGGGCACCTCGTTGATGATCGGGTGCGCCAAGATGGGCGTTCACTTCGTCTTCAGCGGACCAGCCGGGTACGACCCGCCGGGCACGGCGACTGCGGAGGCTCTGCGCTTCGTCGAGCAGTCTGGCGGCTCTGTGCGCACAGAACGCGATCCACTGCGGGCCGTGACGGGTGCTGACGTGGTGTGTACGGATGGCTGGACGCCCCCGGAGCTCGAGGGTCACGCTAGTGAGCGGGCCTCCGATCTCGCACCATACCGGCTGGACGTCCAGATGCTCCGCGCGGCGGGTGACCAAGCGCGCGTCATGCACTGTCTGCCTGCCCACTACGGCGAGGAGATCACTGAGGACGTCGTCCACTCACCGGCATCGCTCGTGTTCGACGAGGCGGAGAACCGTCTCCATGCCCAGAAGGCTGTCATGGCCGCCTTGATCCCCTGACGCGCGCCGAGTCGGGCTGTGCGGCAGAGTCGCCCAGCTGGGTCGGGCGAACGCTACGCGGCTCACTGTGGGTCTGAGTTGAGCGTCAGGATGGCAGCACGCAAGGGGAGCGAGGCAGTGCCCCTGCTACGGCTGGTGAGGCAGCCAGAGGCGCGTTGCCCTCACCATGAGTGCGTATGGCCTCCTTGCGCGTCCGCTGCTGCCAGCGAGGGGAGAGGTCCAACGGCGAACATGTAAGCTTGGTGCCGGACCTCTCGGCCGGCGTCGATCCCAGTGGTCGTCGTTCCGTCCGCCGGGTCGGCTCGCTGCGGAGGGAGTGGAGGATGCGCGGTCTGCAGGACAAGGTGGCGCTGGTATCGGGCGGCTCATCGGGCATAGGCAGGGCCTGCGTGAAGCGGCTGTGCGCCGAGGGCTGCCGCGTCGTCCTGGGCGCGCGTGATGCGGGCCGTGGCGCGGCGGTGGCCCACGAGGCCGTGACTGCAGCCGAGGTCGCGGCCGACCGCGTGCAGGTCGTCACCGCGGACCTCCGTTCCGTGGAGCAGTGCAGTCGATTGGTGACCGAGACCGTGCACCGTCTTGGCCGACTCGACATCCTGGTCAACAACGCGGGCGTCTGGCTCGAGAAGCCCACACTCGATCTCACTGAAGACGACTATCTCCTGGTCATGGACACGAATCTCAAGGCCGCGTTCTTCCTCATGCAGGCTGCTGTACGTCAGATGCTCCGGCAGCGCGCTGCTGTCGCCGGTGAGGGACAGGCCGACGCCGCCTCCGCAGGCCGACCCTCCTCGCAGGCAGGGGTCATCGTCAACACGGCCAGCGACAGCGGCCTGCACGGGGAGCCGGGCGCCGCCTTCTACGCCGCCTCGAAGGCCGGGCTCATCATGGCGGCGCGCACTCTGGCGCGTGATCACGGGCCCGACGGTATCCGCGTCGTCAACGTGTGCCCGGGCATCATCCAGACGCCCATGCTCGACCGCGCCATAGCCGCGGCAGACGATCCCGAGGTGTATGCAGGCTGGCAGGCGGACGGGTACCCACTGGGGCGCATCGGCACACCTGAGGAAGTGGCCGCGGTGGTCGCCTTCCTGGCTAGCGAGGAGGCGAGCTTCGTGACGGGCGCCAGCTGGCTGGTGGACGGCGGTTACACAGCGTGAGCCGCGACCCCGCCGCCACTCCGGGAGCCTCGCAGACGCAGGTGTCTCCTCCCGCCCGCCGCGAGGTCGCTCTCGCCGACCTCTCGCTGTTCATGGTCGCGGTCATGTGGGGCTTCAACTTCGTGGTGATCAAGGACGCCATCGGCCGCATCGATCCCATGCTGTACATCATGCTGCGGTACATCGTGGGGTTCGTCATGATGGCCGCCATCCTGCCGCGGAGCATCACCAGCGCCACACGTCGGCACTGGCTCTACGGCTCTGTCCTGGGTGTGTTCTATCTCTCGGCTCTGGTAATCCAGACCTATGCGCTCCAGTGGACGACGCCCGGCAAGTCCGGGTTCATCACAGGCCTCAACGTCGCGATGGTGCCCTTCATCTACTGGGTCATCGCCCGCAGGTCGCCCGGCGGCTTCCAGATCGTGGGTGCGCTGGTGGCTACCAGATCGGAAGAGCAACACGTCTGAACTCCAGTCACCGCTCATTATCGCGTAT
>CAYMTC010000201.1:0-4236 GCA_964393265.1 uncultured Thermoleophilia bacterium | reverse complement strand
GCGATGGAATCTCGTGACTGGAGTTCAGACGTGTGCTCTTCCGATCTGCGATGTCTGCCACTGAGGCTCGCACGCTCTCACGCGAGTTGGCGTTCACCAGCACGATGCCAGCGCTGCAGCGTGCCGCCAACTCCTGCCAGGCGGGCTCGTAGCTTCCCGACCCCAGGGCGAACACCAGCGTGTGCTCCTCGTCCTCCTGGGAACCCGCCAGCGTGACCGCCACCATGGGCACCTCGACCTCCTGCTCATCGATGGTGAGCGCCAGCAGGTGCCGCGTCATCGACTCGTCGTCGACGGTGCCCAGGAAGACCTCCGTGTAGAAGTCGATCTGGCCGCGCACGATGACGGCCTTACCGCTCTCGATGCCCTCGATGGACGCCGGCCGCATGCGGACGACCTCCGCGACCACCAAGCGGTGCAGCGTCTTGGCTGCGAGAAAGCGGTTGAGACCCGAGTCGCGTATGACCGAGCCAGCGTCGCGGCGCCCGTCGACCAGGCTCACGACGCGCCACTCGTCGGTGGTGAAGGACACGCCCCCACGCTCTCCCAGAGCCTCAGGGAACTCCAGTCTTGGCACGTGCTGCAGGGAGCCCAGCGACGCCATGATGAGATCCCACTCGTCGATGCGCCGACAGCCTTCGATGATGAGACCGTCGACCGTCATCTCCACGACGATGTCTTCGTCCGCCGGACACCCTCCGCCAGTGAACTCGAACTCGCCTTCAGTCCAGCCCAGTAGACTGAAGGCGCTCTCCTCGATCTGGTCGGCCACGGCCTCGGCGAGGGCGCCGCGGTCGAGGTGTCCCAGTGCGACGAGCACTGCGCCCAGGCGAGCGCCCTCGCCGTGCTCCCGCTGCGCCGTGAGACCCTCCTCGAGCTGCACAGGAGTGATGGCACCTACCCGTACCAGCCGCTCGCCGAGCGGGACTGCCTGCGGATCCACGAAGGCGAAGTAGATGTTGCCGTCCCGGAAGTACAGCCGACCCCACTGACCCTCGCGCCGCAGTGTGAGGACGCCCGTGTTGCCGCTCATCTTCACGAGCTGAAGGACGTTGGGAAGACTGAACTCGGAGAGGCTACCTTGCAGGAGCATGTGACACTCTGCCCGTCGTAGAGGGAAGACCGCAGTCCACGGACACGCAGTCTATGGACACTCCCGCCGGCCGGTCCAGTCGCACCTGAGCAGACGCGTGCAGACCGATCGACCCGCGGCCGGAGCGCGACGGAGGATCTGGAGCCCGGCCGCTCCCTAGGCGGTCGGCATCTCCTTATAGACTCGGAAGGCCTCCATGAAGCTGGGGAACCCGCAGGTAGGGATCACCAACAGCAGCGCGTGGACGATCTCCTCGTCGGTGACCCCGGCCTCGCGCGCAGCCACGATGTGCGTCTCCAGCGCGCGCAGGTGACGGCTGCTCGCCGAGATGGCCACCTTGAGCAGAGCGCGCACACGCTGGTCCAACGGACCACCCTCCAGATGCAGCGCCTGGCCGCTGGCCTCGATCTTCTTGTACAGATCAGGGTACTCGGCCCTGAACGTGCCGATCAGGTCGTGCACGTCCTCCATGTCACACCTCCTGTAGCGGACACAGCATGCAGCCAACCCTGAGGCGGCCGGGGACTACCACCTCTGGCACCGGCCGCCCAGGTCGCCTGACAACGGGACGCCCGGCGAGCTCACCTCACCCTGAACGACCGCCAGGTGCTGGCGCCAGCCAGGTTGGTGGCCGTCTTGGCGACCGTGGTGCGCATGCGGTAGCTGCCGCGCACCAAGGGCCGGTACCTCCAGCTGTAGGTCTGGGTGGTGCTCAGCGTCCGCGAGACCGTCTTGACGGTGACCCACCTGGTGCCGCGCTTGCGCTGTACCGTGAGCTTGACCGTCCGTGCGCTCAAGTCGGCGCAGGTGACCTTGCCCTTGGCGGTCAGCCGACGCCCACGGATGAGCACTCCCCTGCGCAGGCCGCTGAGGGTGAGTGAGACCTTGGCGGCAGAGCGCTTGGTAGCGGCGCCGTACAGACTCACAGAGGTCTCCGGCGCCTCACTGTCGTTGCTCTGGATGGTCAGCGTCCCGTCGGCCACGCGGATGTACGTGACCGCACCAAGGCTGCCCAGCGTGTTCGCAGCGAAGTCCCAGCCAGCACTCACCGGCTGCACAAGCTGCACCAGCCCGCTCCCCGTGCCCTTGTACACGACAGCCCTGACGATGTAGCGGCCGCCGGCGACCACAGGGCCGGTCCCCGTGGTAGCAGCGGTGCCGCACGTGAGTCTCCAGGGCAGACTGCCCGCTCCGCCGACGTTCTGGAAGCCCGAGTACAGGTAGTAGCTGACGAGGACTCCCCCGGAGTAGTTCCATTCCGCTACCGTGCTCGTCCAGCTGTGCTTGACCGCCGCGGGGGCTCCGCTGTAGCCCACCGTAGGCGCGAACTGCACCTCGATCTCTCGCGACTCGCCTGGAGGGATCGCGCTGCCCAAGGCCTCATTGCGCACGATCGTGAAACCCGCTCCCTCGATCTGCACCCCGCTGATGGTCAGCGGAGCAGCGCCGGTGTTCTGCACGACGAGCGTGCGCCGCGACGTGGACCCCACCATCGTCGCGCCGAGGTCTACCCCCGCATCCGCGGCCAGCCTGGGGACGGCGACGCCGGTCACACTGAGCGCGTAGGTCCCGACACTCCCACCCGTCACACAGACGTATACCGTCTCGCTCGCACCGGAGGCGTACTCGAGGAACGAGTAGGAGCCGACGCCTTCGTCATCGTCCCAGTCGATCTCTGTGCTGCCATCGGAGTCGTAGAGGGCAAGCTGCGTGTCAGGATCCTGCTCGTCCGCCCCCGGCACAGTCATGATGGTGTATTTCCAGCCTGCGTTGACGGGGAAGGAGACCCAGTCCTGCTCGCCCGGATGGGGATAGATGTTGTGCTGCTGTGCCGACCCGTTGACAGCGATGGGCGTCGCTGAGCCGTAAGCGTTGTCGGGCTCGTAGTCGTCTGAGCTTGTCGTGACCTGGAGGGCATACGCCCCCATCGGGTCACTCCAATCGCTCGAGATACGCACGTAGACCCACTTGTCGACATCCGGCATGTACTCGATGCCGCCGTAGTCGTCGCCCACGTTGGTCCACTCATCGTAGTAGTAGCCGTCGCCCCACGTGAGCATGGTCGTGCCGTCGGAGTCGTACAGCTCCATATCTGCGTTGAAGTCCTCGACGGGGTCGCCCGAGGTGGTCTCGACTCTGTACGTCTTGCCCGCAGTGACCTGGAAGGCGACCCAGTCCACCTCGTCTTCCACCTCGATGGTGCGCTGTTGTGGGACGTCGCCGACGGCGATGGTCGTGGCATCGCTGTACGTGTCGTCGTCCTCGTAGGCGTCGGCCGTCGCGGCGAAGGCGGTGGACGGCGCTATCGCCGCCACGCACACGATCGCCGCGAGGGCGAGCACGCCATGAAACGACCCGCGACGCCCCAACGTTGCCACCCACACCACACCGACACGGGCCCACCCGTGACGCTGGCTCATGGAGACCCCCTCCTGATCGCCGCGACTGCCGGACCGGCAACCTGCAGCCAACTTGTCCAAACCGTAGCAGAAGGTGCGCGGCGTGAACAGTACCATTTCGAGCTGTTTCTTCCCGGCTCGACCACTTCTGCGGCTGCTAGCGACGTTTGAGCCTCGCCCGCTCGGAGCAAGGTGCCTGCAGACACATCCCTGACAGACGACGACCGCCGTACACAGACGTGGCCAGGCGTCGCATGTGGTAAGAGGTCCCGGCGACGCTATACGGTCAACGTCACACACGCGGTCACACCACCAAGAAGGAGGTCTCAGCGATGCCTGGGTCAGACCCTGCGACCGGCGGTACCGTCGGTGTCCAGATGTCGCTCTACCCGCTGCGCCAGCCGCACCTTCGGCCGGCGATAGAGGCCGCGGTCACGGCCGCGTCCCAGACAGGCGTGGAGTGCACCGTGGGCAAGCTGAGCACGTTCTCGGCCACCGACACCGACCGAGCGTTCCGCGCGCTTAGGGCAGCGTTCGACGCCGCCGCCTCCTTCGGCCCCACCGTCATGGTCGCCACGCTCTCGACGGGCCTGCCAAGCGACGACACGGTGGCGGGGATCCAGAGGACAGCGAGGTCGTCATGAGAGAGATATTCGTCACGCAGTCCGACAAGGAGCGGCTCGGCGACCTGATCCGTGAGATCGGAAGAGCACACGTCTGAACTCCAGTCACCGCTCATTATCT
>CAYMTC010000200.1:0-4246 GCA_964393265.1 uncultured Thermoleophilia bacterium | reverse complement strand
GCCGGCGAGCCCAAGGGGTTCGGCGAGATCAACGTCCCCGTCGTCATCGCCGGCCAAGCGGTGCGTCCCGGCGACTGGGTCGTCGGTGACGACGACGGGGTCATGGTCCTCCCCAGAGAGCAGGCCGTCGAGCTGGCCAACCGAGCTATGGATGTGCTGGAGCGAGAGAACCGACTTCGCGGCGAGATAGACCAGGGCAAGACCCTGAGCGAGGTGGCCTACCTCAAGAAGTGGGAGAAAGCTCGCTGAGCTGTGCGCTCAGCGCCGCGGTGTCGCATACCACACGAAGCTCAGCTGCAGCTTGGAGCCCATGTAGACGTTGTCGGATGGTGCCCCCTTGGGGTACCGCACGTCGAACCGGTACTTGCCCGTGCCTCGTGGCTTCAGGGTGCCCAGCTTCACGATCTTGGTCGTGGCCAAAGCGCCGCGATACACGACGCGCGGACGCCGCCGCTTGCTGACGTCGGTGATCACCATCTGAAGGCGCGAGGCGGCGCCCTGGCCGTGCGCGGTCAGCGACTCGATCAGCGTCGTCCGTGCCAACTTGACAGTCGTCTTCTGGCGTACCCTGCTGCGCACGCTTATCGTGGCGGACGTCTTCATACCCGGTGACAGCGAGCCGGTGGAGAGCTGCGCCGTGCCTCGCCTAGCGCTTGTCAGGACTACCGGTCCGGCCACGCGCCGCGAGCGCAGCTGCCCAATCTTCAGCCTGCGACCCCGCTGGCCCACCCCGTACCAGCGCAGACTCAATCGCGCCCTCTCCTCCGCATCCGAGCTGCCGTAGACCGCGCTCGCGGGCGTCTCCAGGAACCGGACTTCGAAGCGGAAGTCCCTCTTCTGGCGTGGTTTGAGGATGCCAAGTCGCATCGCGCGGCCGCCTGTGATGGGTCCGCGATACACCACCCGCGGCCGTGCGCGACGGGTCACGTCCCGTATGGTCAGATGCAGCCGGCCGCTGACTTTGCCCCCATATGGCCCGGCAATCGAGGCCACGGCGCTGCGTTTGAGCCGCAGCACCACCGTCCGCCTGCCTCTGTTCTTGATCCTGACCGTACCGGCGACCATCTTGCCGGGCACCAGCCCGGTCGCCTGGAGGACCGCTCGCCCGGCACGGCTGTTCCAGACGACCATCCGCCCGGAGACACGAGAGGACACCAGCTCCTGCGCCGCCGCGCCGTCCTCCCCGGCAGTCACGGCGGCAGCCATCGCAGCGCTACCTGCCACGACCGCCACGATCCCTATGGCGCACAGGCCACGGATCAGGTGCAGACGCCGACGAGCAGCGGCGAGTCCACGGAGCCCTCTCGTACTCACCTCAGTCCGGCCCCGCGCCGCTGCCGTACCATATCTTCACCGGTATCTCGTACTCGTAGTAGGCAGTCTCGAAGCCCGTGAACGTCACAGTGACGCGGACACGCGGCTGGTACAGAGTGTTCAACGTGAGTCCTCTGGTGCGCACTCGGAGGTTCAACTGCCGCTTCACATCGGCGCCGATGGTGACGGACTTGCGACGCTGCGTGCTCCCGATAGCTGCGAACCCCGCACCACTGATCGGCTGCTTTCCTGTGGCCGCGTCCGGCAGCAACGAACTCGTCACAGTGACCTGCGTCACAGCAGAGTCGGGGAACACGCCCTCTGTCAGCAGCGTGAGCACGCGATCGCACGTGGTCGTACCCGTCAGACCACCGAGGTGGACGGTGAGCGACTCGTCACAGCCCGACGCCGCAGGTTCCTGCGGGCTGGACCCGGAGCGCGCGAAGTAGCCGGTGAGCCCGTCGGGGTCCGTAGGCTGTGCGTACAGATGCAGCCACTCCTGGACGCGATCAGCAGTCGCTTCCACTCGCGACGTACTGCTGCTCGAGAACAGCGCACGTGACGGCGACGCGATCGCCAGAGCGAGAGCCGCGGCGGCGATCGCGACCAGGGCCACCAGGCCAAGGAGCGTGGTCGATCTGACGCCCGCGCTCACAACGCGGACACCTCCGGGCCCGCTGCGACCTCACTTTCAAGGCGGCGCAGATCATCTCCGGCCCGCCGCCACAGGCTCAGCAGCACGAGGATCGCCGCCGTGGCCGCCGGCACGACGAGGAGGAGCACACGCACCCAGGGCAGTGACAGCAGCGCGACTCCGTAGCCCACCCAGGGGATGCCGACGACGAAACGCGGCACGGTCGTGGTGCGGGGCACCAGGTCCCAGGGGTCGCGCTGACCCACGTTGTCGCCCCGCGTGTTCATGATGAGTCCACCCTTGTCTCCCCGCCGCAGAGCGACCACACGGTGGGTCACGGGCGCGTCCATGCCAGGCGGGGCGAAGGTGAGGATGTCGCCTACTCGCACGCTCTCCACCGACACCGGCTGCGAGAAGATGAGAGAGCCGCGGGAGATGGCCCCAGCCATGGAGTCGCCGGTGATCACGTAGGCCTCGTAGCCAAGCAGGCGCGGCAGGCCGAGCAGCACCAGCGCCAAGCCGAAGCCCGCGACGGTGATCGTGACCAAGACGGTGTTCATGACGCGGCGGATCACAGCTGCACCCCTGCCACCTGCACGGTGAGGTCCGCAGAATGTCCTTGCAGCGCCGGGTCGGCTGCATCGGTGGGGAAGCTCACCGAGAAACGCAGGGCCCGGGCTTCGCCGGCGCCCAACGTCCCTAGGTCGAGAGCAGTCAGACCGTCAAGCGGACCGTTGTACACGACCTGCGATGTAGCAGTGACGTCCTCAACGACCAGTTGCAGCGTGTGCGCGATCGTCGATGACGACGGTGTGACCTGCAGGGTCGCAGCGCGGATGTGCAGGGCGGCTGGTGTCTCGTCATCGCCCGTGACGGTGAGCTGGCCGGACAGCTCCTGCCCCGGACGAAGGTGGGAAGCCGTGACCACTGCGACGCCGTCGTGGTCGTTGGTGAGTCGGAGGTCACCTGCGGCGACCACGTTGAAGGAATTGGCCGAGCTCCAGGAGAATGCCGCTCCGGAAAGCACTGCCGCCTTGAGCCCCACGAGGACGAGCACCAGAGCGCACAGCCCCAGCACCAAGCGGCGATGCTGACGGTCTGTCGTGGTCGCTTCAGCCATGCGGACCATGTCTGTCAGTCCTCTCTCACCGGGAGCCTCTGCCCGCCCCAGAAGCAGTCGCTGCGCGAGTCAGCTGGGGCGGGACCGTGAGCGGGCGGTCGACGACGAGAGGGGAGCATGAGAGTCGCCGTCGACCGCCCGATCGCCTAGTGCATCAGATCTGGACGCTGGTCCAGTCGAACTGCACCTCGAGCGACGAACCCTGGTAGGCATTGTCGCCGCTCGTGTTATCGGCGGGCGAGCCGCCGTCGGGGAAGCTGACAGTGAAGCGATAGCTGTGGGACACGCCGGCGTCCCACTGGCCGAGACTCTGGGCGGCGAGGTCCTTGATGGGGCCCTGCCAGACGACTGCCGGAGTGGCACCAGTCACATCTTCGATCTTGAGCGTGAGGACGTCCGACAGGAGGCCGCCATTGGAGCCAGCGACATCGCTCAGGCCCGACTTGGTGACGCTGAACGCACCGGCGATGTCGCCGGTGTTGGCGATGGTGACCTCGCCAGACGCGGACTGTCCGGGGACCATCTTCTCGACGGTGAGGATGGCACCGCTCTGGCTGTTGCTGTGCGTCAGGATGCCGGCGGTGAAGGTGTTCCCGGGGTTCGCCGTCTTGTAGTTGAACGACGCTCCCGAGAACGCGGCGACGGCGCCGGCGGCCACAAGCAGAGCCACGGCGGCGAGCGTCAGGTAGCGGTGGCGGCCGAGCATGATGCCCAGTCTCTTCATGAGTACCCTCCTAGTCCGGGCCGGATCGCCTCTTGGGCCGCTCACGCCAGCAAGACGGCCACCTCTCGACGATCACACTTTGATCCTAGAGACCATCATCTCCAGACGATGATCTTGCGACTTGGAGAACAGACCACTCTCCGCCGGTACCGTAGGCTTGCGGTAGTGAGGCTGGTCCCCCTGCCGTCGACCCACCGACGTCACGCCGTGTCGATAAGGTCGCCTCTATGCTCGCCTTATCGGCGCGAGTCTCCCTAGAACATGCGTCTAGAGTCCGGCAGCCGCACGCCTGGACTCGGGGGGAACATCTGTCTAGTAGGCTGAAGTCAGTGTGGCTGACATAGGCCGCGACGTGCGTCCGCGGGAGGTCGAGCGGCTCCAGCCGGCGCGCGCGCGAGCGCCGAGATCGGAAGAGCGGCGTGGAGGGAAAGAGTGTAGGGGAGGGGGTTGGTGT
>CAYMTC010000199.1:1506-4271 GCA_964393265.1 uncultured Thermoleophilia bacterium | reverse complement strand
TACACCCTATCCTACACTCTTTCCCTACACGACGCTCTTCCGATCTTGTGTCGAGACCGTGACGGTCTGCCCCACCCCAAGCCAGCGACGCCAGCGGTGGTGGGAGCCTCTTCCTCACGGGGACTGTGTCAAGCGACTCGGTAGATGCCCTGGGACCTCTTGAACGGCTGCCGTGGGCAGCACCACCGACCCCTGATGAAGAGCGAATGAATGAGAATGGGTGCGCCGCGAAGTGGACGCAGCCGCATTATACCCAAACATAGTGTCGGCAAGCCAGCAACTGTCTAGAGAGCCAGCTGTCGTCTCCTCTGACAACGCGTCACGACTCCTGCGGGACGGCGACCATGCCCGCCTGCCGCGACGGCGCAGGGCCGTCACAGCGTACGAGGGCCCACGCGCGCCTGTGCGGCCGCGTCTACCGGTGCCGGCTCTTGCGCTACGACCGCCAGCACCTCGTCGAGCGCCTCGTTGACAGCGTCGTCGATACTCACGTTCTCGATGACTTTGACGCCGCGCTCGACTGCCCGCTCCAGGATGTAATCCTGGATATGCCTGATCTCGCGGAAGTGAGTCGTGTACTTGGTGAGAGGGCGCACGCCGCCGGTGTGCCAGTCACGGGCAGTGAAATGACTACGATGCCGACGTTTGTCCAAGACGGCAAGTACCAGCTCGACGACCAAGGCCTGCCCCCAGCGCCCACGGTCAAGGTAACCGGGCACCAGGTGGACGCCCTCTAGGATGAGGCTCTGCGACTCCTCGACGGCGCGAGCGATCACCGCCTCCACGCCCACACGTACGCTCTTGACTTGCTCGACGAACCCGGCGCGACTGAGGTCGGTCGCCTCGGCGACCGGCACCCGCACAGCGCCGGCGCACTCGAAGGAACTGAAGTGGATGGCCGGCATGAGCTCCTTGGCGAAGAAGGCGCGCATCACCTGGCGCACCATGTCGGTGGATGCCACCCGCACGATCCCCAGACGGTGCGCGAGCTCGTTGGCCAGAGTGCTCTTGCCGACGCCGGTGGTACCGCCCACGAGGATGATCAATGGACGCTCCAGGCTCTGCACCCGACCCCACTGGTCCAGGCGGACGATCAGACCCTCGCCGGCCTCGTCGCCCAGCATCTCGCGGGCGATGTCACGCAGGTCGTCGAACGTAGGTGCCTCGCGGCGGGTCCGTAGGAGCCGCTGCTCCAGCGCGGCGACGATGCGCCAGGCGCACTCCGGCGACAGCCCCGTCGCCATCAGAGCCTGCGCCGTGAGGCCCTTGGAGTACGGTGGCACCAGCTCCGTGTCTCTCTCGCGACCGGCGGGCACGTCAGACATGGTCACCGTCCGTGCGCCGCGCGTAGCTCCGTCGCGCCCGCTCGTCCAGGTCGAGCAGAGCGCGGTCCAGGTCCTCGCCGCCGATGCAGACGACCTCGTTGTCGCAGAATACCAGGCGTGCTCCAGCCTCGGCGGCGGCCTCCGCCACCACATCTATCGCCGCCGCCTTGATCTCGGTGATCCAAACGTCCGCGCAGCGGCGAGCGCGAGCCACAGCGTCCGCGAGAGCCGGGCGACTTGCCAGGCTGCTACTGACCAGTGTGACCTGAGCTCCGTACTGCTCCTCCAGATGCCGCTGCAGGACCGGCAGCGCCGACTCCGGTGCCGTGGTGAACAGTGCCACTCGGCAGCCGCGCACGTCGCTGACGGGACGCGGCCGGAAGACGGTCCTGATGACAGGTACGCCCGGCCGCAGTCGCTCGATCTCGTCGGCGAGCGCATCCACCTGCGACTCCTCGCAGAACGGAGGCTCACACAGCGTGAGCAGGACGAGGTCGCTGATGAGCAGTCTGAACGTCCCCAGGTAGCCGGTGACGTACTCGCGTGGCTGCGAGGCCGCCGCTACACACAGGCACGCATCCGGTCTCGCTGGCGGGATGACAGACCCAGACCCCTCGGCGATGACCACGCCGGGCTTGAGCTCGGGCAGCAAGGCAAAGGCGGCCTCGGTGTTGGCGTCAAAGGCCGTACCGGCCAGCCCGCCGCCACATCGTCGTGAGCCTACGGTGACGACCTCGGCCAACGCCGCATCCTCGTAGTGGTCCGACGCCGCGTGACGGCCCTGGCGCGACACGCTCAGCAGTCCATCGACACCTAGACTCTGCCCACCCCGTACGACCTCAGGCTCGGGCGGCCCACCACGGCCCATAGCCACCACGACCACCGGTCGGCTGCCGACCGCTCGGTCGGCGCGACTCTGAAGTAGACGTGCCAGGCGTCCGCTGACAGCAGTCTTCCCCACCCGCTTGCCGGTACCGATCACGACGATCGTCGGGTAGTCCAGGCTGATCTGGCGCGGCGGCCTGAGCTCGAAGTCGGCGGCCACGTACCGAGCGCCGGCTGCCAGCGCGGCCGATGCCAGTGCGAACCGTTCGCGGTAGCCCGTCACCGGTTCGTCCGAGAGGTCTACGACGGCAGCCGCGTCGTGGCCAGCGACCAACCGCTGCAACGTCCCCGGCGCGCCCTCCTGCTCCGTGGGCACCACGAGTGGGACACCGTACGCATCGGCGTCCGGGACGCCGCGCAGCTTCTCCTGGCCACCGAGGAACAACGCCGCGACTACCTCGTGTTCGCGCGCCACGCGGCGCAGCGCCGCGCGCACCACCGGCGGGTAGTGCTCCCCGTCGATGAGCACCACGGCCGGAGCGAGACCCGCGCGCTGCGGGTCGAGCCTCGTCGACTGGCTCATGAGCCCTCCTGCGCCGCCTCTCCCGGATCCCG
>CAYMTC010000199.1:0-1496 GCA_964393265.1 uncultured Thermoleophilia bacterium | reverse complement strand
TCGGTACCGTGGAACGGGTACTTGCGCAGGACGGTCACCTGCTGCTCGCCCAGCTCGATGATCGTGTAGCACGGCTTGACCGTGCCGCGCAGCCGCAGCGAGCAGACCGTGCCCGTGTTGACGACGAAGATGTCCTCGAGCCGCCAGGCATGGGGAACATGCTTGTGGCCGCAGAGCACCATGTTCACTCCACAGCGCTGGAGCACCTGGAGCACGTCGCCCGCGTCGTACACCACGTTCCTCTCGCGGCCCGTGCCCGGCACCGGCAACAGGTGGTGGTGCAGCATGAAGATACGGAAGGCCGCCGGGTGCGCGAACTGCGACTCGAGCCACGGGTAGCGCGCACGGCCCAGCTGCCCGTGGTCCAAGTCCGGCTCGGTGGAATCGACACCCACGACGGTCACGTCGTGCTGGTGCCAGACCACGCTACGCTCGCCGAACAGCTCCTCGAAGTGGACGTAGCCGACGTTGCGCGAATCGTGGTTACCGGGGATCACCAGTCGCTCGGGGCACTCGATGCGGTCCAGGTAGCTCTTGGCCAGGAGGTACTCCTGGCGGAAGCCCATCTCGGTGAGGTCGCCAGTGACCAGGACAAGATCTGGCGCCAGGTCGTTGATCTCGACGATAGCCCGGTCCATGAGGTTTGGGACGAAGTACGGAGACCCGGCGTGCAGGTCGGAGATGTGCACGATGGTGAGCGGGCGCCGCGCGGGCGTCCCGACAGGCGGCGCGGCGGCTGCAGGCATGACCACCCCCCATCGTGCGGGATCGTGGCCACCATGCTACTCCGAGTGGGCCGCGGCTGCACGGTGTGCGGCGTACAGCGACGCCGCCGCAGCGTCACGAGCAGCTGGAAGCGGGGCGAGCGGTCTCGGCGAGGAACCGGTCCATAAGCTCGCAGCCGGATCGACAGCGTACGCCCGTGGCAGCCGCCGCACGCTCTCCGAGGCCTGCCGAGTGCAGCGGCGCCGACGCCCACGTCCCGGCCATGGCGTACGCGAACGGCACCGGAGGGTCAGTGTGCGTCCGCACCCGCACCGGCGTGAAGTGGTCCGGTAGCACCAACAAGGACGGAGCCGGCGTCATGTGCAGCAGCGGAGCCAGCACCTCTGCGTCCACTCGCTCGATGGCGCGCACCTTGGCCGCCGCGTCTCCTTGGTGACCGGCCTCGTCTGGCGCCTCGACGTGTACCAGCGTCAGGTCGTAGCGGCCGGCGGCCTTCACAGCGGCGCGCCCCTTGGCAGCGTAGTCTGTGTCCAGGTCCCCGGTCGCGCCCGGCACATCGATGACGTGCATACCCGCAGCCATCCCGATGCCGCGCACCAGGTCGACCGCCGCCACCACCGCGCCGCGCAGACCTCTCTCGTCCAGCAGCGGTGGCACGCGCGGCGCACGCCCCTCTCCCCACAGCCAGATGTCGGTGCCGCGCCTAAGGGGGGCGAGGACCGAAGATCGGAAGAGCACACGTCTGAACTCCAGTCACGAGATTCCATCGC
>CAYMTC010000198.1:0-4301 GCA_964393265.1 uncultured Thermoleophilia bacterium | reverse complement strand
CGGAGCACACACGGGAGCCGCGACCCCCTATGAGCAGTCGGCCGCGGCGCAGACGCTGGCCGAGACGCCAGGTGAGCCGTCCGCCGAGAGCGTGACGGGGCCACAGCGCGCGTGGGTGGAGAGGCTCGACGACCTGCCCTACCCGGACTACAGCGACTACGTGGCCCAGCTGGCCCAAAGCCCCCTCAGCGGCAGCTTCGTGCCGCGCATCCCCTTCGAGGCGTCGCGAGGCTGCCGCTGGGGTCAGCGACAGCGCTGCACCTTCTGTGGCCAAGCCAGCGACGTATTGGTCTACCGCACTAAGAGCGTCGAGCGTATGGCCGACGAGTTGGAGGCACTCCGGCAGCGCCACCCCGGCAGCCCCGTGCTCTTCACCGACGAGCTGGTCCCTACCAGCTTCATCGACGAGGTCGCGCCACGCCTCAGCGAGACGTCGCCAGAGCAACAGGTCATCTACTTCGAGACCCGCGCCGACCTGACCAAAGAGCGCCTCACCGTCCTGGCAGGCGCAGGCATACGCCGTCTCGAGGTAGGCATAGAGAGCCTCAGCACCCCCATGTTGAGACTCATGCGCAAGGGCACCACCGCACTGCAGGGCATACAGGTGCTCAAGTGGGCGCGTCAGCTAGGCGTAGCCGTCGTCTGGAACTTCCTCTGGGGATTCCCGGATGAAGAGCTCGCAGAGTACACACGCATGGCCCGCCTGGTCCCACTGCTCACCCACCTGCAGCCCCCACATGCAGTGGGGCCCGTGCGTCTGGACCGCTTCAGTCCGCTCTTCGAGGAGAGGGAGCGTCTCGGCATCGCCGACGCTCGACCGTACCCCGCCTACAGGTTCGTCTACGGCCTCCCCGAGGCCGACCTGTCGCGGCTTGCCTACCACTTCGCCTTCGCCCCCCGGGAAGGGCGAGTGCTCGACGCCGGTACGGTCGCTCTCGCTGAGGAGATCGGCCGCTGGAAGAACAGCTACCCCTCTAGCCTGCTGTGGTCGCTGGACGACGGCGAGCGGCTCCTGCTCTCAGACTCGCGTCCCGGCTTCGACTCCGCCGAGCTGACGGTGTTGGACGCCGACCACCGGCAACTGTACCTGGCATGCGACAGAGCCCGCTCGGCGGCGGGGCTAGCACGCCAGCTCTCCGCCGACGGCGAGCGGGATGTGAGCGTCGACGACGTACACGCACTGCTCGAGCCGCTGGTGGAACAAGGATCCATGCTGCGCGACGGCGATGCGTACCTCAGCCTGGCGCTGCAGGCGCCTGAGCACCTTGTCCAGGAGAGCATGCGCCCCGCTCAGTCCGCTGAGCCGGGCGACCCGCAGACCGCGACAGGCTGAGCGAGCTGCGCAGACGCAGCCGTCGCGCGGACGCACGGACAGGAGCCAGTCCCCGGGGGCCGGCCCCCTCCGGGAGGTAGTCCCCGCTCTAGCTGGCGGCGCCGCAGCCCAGCTCAGCCGCAGTCTGCGCCGCAGCGGCCGCGATGGCCGCGTTGTCGTAGCAGAACACTGAGAGGCGGGCGCGCACCTGGTAGCCGCGCGCCTCCACCAGCTGGGCAAGACGATCATACGAGCCGATAGGCCCTCCGGCGTGCGTGACGCCCACCACGGCAGGCCTGCCCGCACCCTCAGGCAACCCGGCCACGAAGCTGCGCACTGGCGGCGACGACATCCACCCCCACGTAGGCGAGAGCACCACCAAAGCATCGTAGCTCTCGCCCGCAGGCGTGGGGCTAGCCAGGTCGACGATGGTGCCGGCCATGGCCTGGGTGACGCCCTTGATGCCGGCGGTGAAGTACGAGTACGGCTTGGCCGGCACGACTTCCAGCAGCTGCACCTCCGCGGCCGCCGCGTCGAGCCCGTCCTGCGCCGGCGCGTCGCTACCGCTGGGTGCCGCATCGTGGCCTACCCCGGCCTGCACGGCCGCCGCCACCGCCTTGGCCAGCGAGGCCGTGTAGCCGCTGAGGGTGTAGTAGGCGACCAGAACCCTCATGCGGCATCACCCCAGCCGCCGCGCCCCTCACCGCGCCACTCGCCGCCCCGCCGCTCGCCGCGCAAAGCTCCGGCGGCGCTGCCCTGAGGCGTGCGCAGCGTACGCAGCGGTGCCGCTCGCCTGTACGAAGTCCTAGGCGAGCTCATCCATAGCGGCGAGCGCCGCGCCGACGCCCGAACCGAAGTGCACAGGATAGCCTACGTCGTGCAGCGCCCGCTCCAGCGCCGAGAGAGCCACGACCACGTACATGGGCTGGGCCATGTGGCCCATGTGCCCTATACGCCACACCTTGCCGGCGAGCTCCTTGAGCCCACCCGCTATGACCACGCCATACCGGCGGTTCATGAGCAGCCGCACCTCCGCCTCTGAGACGCCCTCGGGCACCTTGATGACGGTGATGCAATTGGACATGATGTCGTCGCTGGCCGGCCACAGGTCCAGTCCCATGCCGCGCGCCCCCGCGCGGCACATCTTGGCGACGTAGTCGTGCCGCGCGAAGGCGGACGTGAGACCCTCCTCCAGCCGCATGATGAGAGCCTCGCGTACCCCCATGACCTGCGCCACGAAGGGCGTGAACGGCCAACGACCTTCACCCAGCCAGCCCTCCTTCCAGTCGAGGAGCGACACGTACCGCTTGCGCGGCGGCGAAGTGCGAGCGCGGATCTTCTCCCAGGCGCGGTGGCTCACCGCGACCAGCGCCGAGCCCGGCACCGCTCCCAGGCACTTGTGAGGACCGGCCACGGCTATGTCGAGGCCCCACTCATCGAACTCGAGCGGGGTAGCTCCCAGCGAGGACACCACGTCGACCACGGTGAGCGCCCCATACTTCACAGCAAGGGCGGAGATCTCACGGATGGGGTTCATGGTGCCACTGGGCGTCTCGGAGTGGACGACGGCGATCACCTTGATGTCACCCTCGCGCTTCAGCACCTCTTCGACCTGGTCGGCCGGCACCGCCTCGTTGTACGGCACGACGAGCTCGACGACCTCGCCCCCGTAGAACTCGAAGTATCGGCGGTAGCCCGCGCCGTAGACACCCGAGACGAGGTTGAGACACTTGTCGCCGGGCTCGACGAGGTTGGCTGCCGCCGCCTCCAGGCCTAGCACGGCCTCGCCCTGCATGATGATGGCGTCGTGCGCGGTGCGGAACACCTGCTTGAGCTTCTCAGTGGCGTCGCGGAAGATCTCCTGGAAGTCTGGGTCCTCGTGGTCGTACGGAGCGCGCGCCAGCGCGAGCGAGACGCGTTCGTGCACACCCACCGGACCCGAGCTGATGGTGAACTTGACCTGCGGAGCAGGCACAGCCGACCCTCGCTCCAACTTGGAGAGCAGCTCTCCGCTGCCATCGGTGGCACTCACAGCCTCTCCCTTCTGAGAGAACGAGGACAGGGTGATGCGACCCATCACCCTGTCCTCCGATGCCTGCGGGAGTTCCAGGGGCTCCGTCGGACCATGCTCCTTGTGCCTGAGAGTTTCGGCGAGGTCTTCGCGAACCCGCCTTGCCCCTTCGGCGCTCTTCCCGCCGTGCGACGGGGAGCTCTCACACGGTCGTCGTCCGGTCGTCCTTCCCACGTGAAGACGGCGTCAGCATACCATCGGCCGTGGGGGCGCGACAGTGAGCCGCCGTGGCATCCGGCGACTCTCGGCCGCCGCGCGCTAGGCTGCCGGCAGGTCGCTCGAGCGTCGCTCGTGGACGAGGCACAGCAGGACGGCCGCGGCGGCGGAAGCGGCGGCCATGGCCCACCACGCGAGCGCGTAGCCTCCAGCGCGGTCGACGACCAGACCGAACAGCGGCGGGCCCGCGAAGATGCCCAGGTTGTTCATGGCCGCCGTGGCGCCCGCCGCGGCGCCAGCATTCGCCGACCCGGCGGTCTCGCCAGCCAACGTGCTGAACAGGCCACCCCAGCCCACCGCGCCCACGCCCAGCACCCCCAGCGCGATCCACAGCACCCACGGCGCGCCCGGTGCGGACGTGGCGAGCACGACGCACGAAAGCCCCGACAGCACGGCCAGCGCCACAAGAGCCGGCCGGCGCCGGCGCCGCAGCGATCGGTCGCTGATGAGCCCGCTGAGGGGCTTGCCGATCGCACCCGTGCCCTGACAGAGGGCCAGGAGGCCTCCGGCGGCTGCGACGGTGTATCCCCACTCGACGTTCAGGAAGAGCACCAGATGCGCCAGCGCCGAGAACTCGACGATGCACAGGAAGAACGACGCGCCGCCCATGAGCAGGATGTCGCGGGAGTGAAGGACCGTCAGTATGCCAGGACTCACAGCGGCGCGATCTGCCCGCGCGTCGCCGGTGAGGCACGGCAAGCC
>CAYMTC010000197.1:2919-4314 GCA_964393265.1 uncultured Thermoleophilia bacterium | reverse complement strand
TCGACCCTCTGTCGAGAGTCTCGGCGCGGTGCACGGACACGGACCGCTTCCGTGCCGGTACCACGGTCCGAGTAGCGGCGATAGCTGGCCATCGGCAGCTCTGCTACACGACGTGTCCGGGAGATGCGTTCCAGGCCATCTTACCGACCGTGCGCAAGGTGGTGGCAGATACCGGTCGACCCAAGATCTACGCGTTCAATGTGCTGCCGGCCGCTATCAGCCCCAACGGGGACGGTGTGAGCGACGAGGCCGTGGTCGAGTTCATCGGCTCGGAGACTGTGGACTGGCGCGTCGACGTAGCTGATGACGGCGCCACGGTGCGCGAGTTCGCGGGCCTCGACAAGGTCGTGTCGCTTGCCTGGGACGGCCGCGACGCGACCGGGGTGGCGTTGCCTGACGGGTCGTATGCCATCACGGGCTTCGCGAGCAGCGAGACCGGTGAGGCGCGTCCAGGCACGGCCACCGTGATCATCGACACCGTAAGACCCGGCTTGACGGTCGGTCCACCCAAGCCCGGGGTGGTCGATCCGCATGGCGGTCCGGTAGGCGCTCATGCTGTCGTCCGCTACCAGATCGAGGAACCGTGCCGGGTGAGAGTCGTCGTGTACGATGCCGATGGGACGAACGTGCGCGGCCTGCAAGGTTGGACGGCCAAGACGGCGGCCGCGCACAGCGTCCAGTGGGACGGCCGCGTCACGCAGGACGGCGCGCTCAGGGCGGCGCCAGAGGGCCAGTACCGGATTGAGGTCTCGGCCCGCGACGTGGCGGGCAATCGCAGCACGCAGAGCACGCAGGTGACGATCGACCGCACACTGCGTCCCGGGGCGGCGACCGTGTATCTGTCGCCTAACGGGGACGGCCGCAGCGATGTGGCGACGGTCTCCTATCGGCTCACACGCGCCGCTCAGCTTACAGCGAGCATCGTGCGGGATGGGGACACAGTACGCAGCTTCGCGGCCTGCGACCTGGAGGCCGGGACACACGCGGTGGTCTGGGACGGGCAGACGAACGCCGGCGCACGTGCTCCAGCCGGGCGGTATACCGTCGTGCTGAGCGCTGCCACGGGTGCGGAGCCATGCCGAGCCGGCGCGAACGCCGTGCTTGATGTTGGCAAGCCACGGTTGTCTGCCACCGGCCCAAGGCGATCGCGGGTGCGCCGGTGGGTGTCCGTGCGCTGTGCGGTGCGTGACACGTGGGGCCCCACGGTCGATGTCACCGCCCGCGTGCGCACCGCAGCAGGCAAGCTAGTGCGCACAGTGGTCAGGCGCGGTGTGCCTGTGGGCACCGCGTGCGCCATACTGTTTCGGCCCACGAAACGCGGCCGCTACTGCGTGACCTTCACCGGCGTCGACAGAGCCGGCACCGAGACCGAGCGGAATGGCGGCGGCGATGAGC
>CAYMTC010000197.1:0-2909 GCA_964393265.1 uncultured Thermoleophilia bacterium | reverse complement strand
GTGCGCTGACTCGCCGCGCTGTGACCGCTTATCGGGGGGCGCCGTCCAAGCTTGCGCGGCGGGGACGACGGAACATCCCCTATGCGCCGTCGTCCCCGCGTTCGTTGACGGTCATCCTTCATCGACGCATCCCGTACGCCGGTGCCGGCACCACCGCCGCGCTTGTCCGCGCCACTGTCATCGCTACCGGACCGGGACTGGGTGGCACGACCGTTGTCGCTACCGCGGTTGTCGTCAGCATGGCGGCACTTGGTACTCCCCCGGTCGCCGGTTCGACGGCTGGGGCCGACGGTCCCGCGAGGTGCGCTCTGCGCGTCGATCGTCGAGGGTGCCGCTGTCAGGCCGCTGCCTGCTGGCGGCGCCAGCGGCAGTGGGGCATGGGACAGGCCGCCATGCGTACTGCGTCGCAGAGCTCGCAGCGTTCCGTGGCCAGGCTGACCGGCAGATCGTAGTCGCCGTTGGTCTTGGTGGCCAGCCGCATGACCGCATGCAGCGCGCGCGACATGGTCTTCATGTCGGCGAAGGTGTCGGCCTTCTCTGGTACGTCCACGAGACCCATGCGCGCCGCGCGCTTGCGCACGCGACCGTCGGGTACGTAGGCGTACCTGTCCAGTTCCGCGTTCTGCCAGAGTCCGGCGCGGCGCATCTCGCGCACGACCCAGAAGGCTCGCGACTTGAGGGCTCCTCCTGAGGCGGCCCGGAGCAGGTCGACGGCCGTCTCGGGATCGGCCGGCTCTGGCAGAAGCTGTGCCCACACGTCGCCGTGCTCGGCCAGGCAGGCGAAGTCGATGACCTTGCCCTTGCTGTCGCTGCGTGTGACGGGTGGGTCCACGGCGTACGTGGCTAGATCGAACGTCCGCGCGTACAGCGAGTCGACGACGCCCGCCTGCTGGAGCCGTTCCCAGTCCGCGCGGACGACGGACTCGGGCGCCGGTTGGGCGGTGAGCACGCCGTAGCAGAGGAGGCGGAAGAACAGCCGACGACGCTCCTCGTCGTCACTGTGGAACGCGACGATCTCATCGGGCTCCAGGACCGGCGCTGGCTGCCTAGGCTCTATTCCGTATGCCTCGAGCAGATAGGCGACGTTCTCTTTGCGCTCCTTGTTGGTGAGGGGAGCGACCTCTTGTGGGGTGGTCTCCTGCATGTCTCCTCCCTGATTACACGGGCGCCGTCCACCAGCGCCGCACAGCGACAGGCTAGGCGGCGGTCGTGGCCGGGGGGAGGGAGACGATGGCCCGGAGAGGTGGACGTGCTAGCGTCGGGGTGGGTGACGCTCAGAAGAGCTGGGTCCGCCGTCACTTGAGAGCCTAAGACAGGGTTGCTCCACGAATGCGGACTGAAATAGGATGTATTGCGAGTCGGGCCGTGGCATACTACTATTCGGTCGCTGTCCGGCCCACGCTGGACGAGGTGCGTTGTCGGCAAGCCGACAGCGTCCGTCGGGAGTCATCACAGGGGAGGTACCGAGCGCTTCACCATGTCCTTCCTCGGTCTTGATATTGGTTGCATCAGTCTCCAGCTTGCCATTGTCGGCGACGCCGCCGACGAGGAGCGCTTCACCGCACTGGCGGTCGAGCACCCAGCACTGTTCCACGTACCCGACGGACAGCTCCCGCGCGCCGCGGGGAGGCCCGTCCTGGCCAACACGTACCGGCGCATCAAGGGGAGCCCCGCCGAGGCCACTCGCGCCTTGCTGGACGAGGTCTTCGCGCTCGTTCCCCGGGACACCGTCCGTGGTATCCGCGTCACCGGTTCCGGCGGCGGTCTTATCGGCGAGGCGCTGGGCGCTCCGTACGAGAACGAGTTCAAGGCCATCGCTCGCGGCGTCAGCGCGCTGCACCCTGAGGTGGCCACTGTCTTCGAGATGGGCGGCGAGACCAGTAAGTACATCCGGCTCACCACCGGCGGCGAGGTAGGCCGGGCGGGCATCGCCGACTACCAGACCAACGGCGACTGCGCCGCTGGTACTGGGTCCTTCATGGACCAGCAAGCGACTCGGCTCCTCTATGACATCGAGGACGTGGGCGACATCGTCCTGAGTGCCGGTAAGGCAGCCAGCATCGCCGGCCGCTGCAGCGTCTTCGCCAAGAGCGACATGATCCACGCCCAGCAGAAGGGCTACGAGCCGCCCGAGGTGCTGCGCGGTCTCTGCGACGCCGTCATCCGCAACTTCCGCGGCACCATCACCAAAGGCAAGGTCATCGAGGAGCCGGTCGCGTTCATCGGAGGCGTCGCGGCCAACAAGGGCGCTGTACAGGCCATGCGCGAAGCCTTTGGGTTCGCGGACGGCAGCCTCTTCGTGCCGGGCCTCTACGCCTGGATGGGCGCCGTTGGCGCGGCTCTCATAGAGGCAGACGCTGCGGCCGACCGCTCGGGCGTGGTCACTCTCGACGTCAGCAGTCTGCCGCAAGGGGACTTCCCTACCGCAGAACCGCTCTCCATGGACAACGTGCTCCTGCTCCGGGACACGGAGACGGCGCAGGAGCTCCCGGACGAGGGCGTCGTCGACTGCTACCTAGGCATCGACGTGGGCTCGGTGTCCACCAATCTCGTGCTCATGGACGATGACTGTGGCGTCATCGAGGAGATCTACGCCAAGACGGATGCGCGGCCGGTGGAGGTCGTCGACAAGGCGCTGCACGACATCCATGCCAAGTACGGTGACCGCATCCGTCTGCTCAGCGCGGGCACCACAGGGTCGGGCCGCGAGCTCATCGGTGAGCTGTGCGGCGCCGACATCGTCACCGACGAGATCACCGCCCACAAGACCGGCGCCGACTTTATCGGTCAGCGCATCGACCGTCGTGTGGACACGATCTTCGAGATCGGCGGCCAGGACAGCAAGTTCATCAGTCTGCAGGACGGCATCGTGGTGGACTTCGCCATGAACGAGGCCTGCGCCGCCGGCA
>CAYMTC010000196.1:0-4323 GCA_964393265.1 uncultured Thermoleophilia bacterium | reverse complement strand
CCGTCGCCAGGCTCTACTTGGCCGACTACCAGGCAGCCGACGAGTCGCTCACGGCCGCTTGCGCCCTGGCGGACCAGTGCGCCTGCGACTGTGTGAAGCCGCTCCTCCGCGATGCACAGGGGCAGATCCTCATGGCGCGGGGCGATCTAGCCAGCGGCACGGAGCGTTGTCTCGATGCAGCAGCTGATCCAGCCATCGCCCACGACCACTCCTGTCGGGCCCTCGCGCTGAGCCACGTGGCCACAGGGCTCCGCCGCGCCGGTGAGCACGACCAGGCACACATCTGCTATGAGCGTGCATGGGCTCTCGTCAAGGGCAGCCGTCTGCACCATGCGCGGCTTACCTGTGCCTCCAACATCGAGTACACCCACTGCCTCGCCGACGCACGCCGGTCGGTAGACGAGCTCAGGGCGATGCGCCTCGAGGCCCAGAGCCGTCGCCTGCCGTTCCTCACCACGAAGTGTGGGGTCTTCCACGCCATCGTACGCGACTCGCGCGGCTCCAGGGAGGAGGCGCTCTGGCTCCTCCGCGGGGTCGTGCCTACCGCCCTCGAGATGGGTCACGTCCACTTCCTCGCCCAGGAACTCATCCACGTACCTGAGCTCACCCTCGACCTCCTCGAGACGGCACACGACGCGATCGTCCTCGAGGGACTGGTCAGCGCCCTCGCCACGCACCCGCGCGCCACGGGGCTCTTCGTCGCCGCCCTAGGACGCGGCGAGCGAGTGGCAAGAGCGGTGCTGGATGGCAGCTGCGACCTCTCCGCCGAGGCCAGACGCGCAGTCGTCCAACGGGCCGTGCGGCACCGTAGTCCGATCGTCCGCAAGCTCGGCAACGCTCTGCGTGACCAGGAGCCCACAGTCACGGAGACAAGCGCCGGCCTGCCAGAACTCACCCCACGAGAACTCGAGGTGTTGGCGCTCATCGCAGGCGGGTGCCGCAACCCCGACATCGCGGCCAGGCTGGTGCTCTCGCCGGCCACGGTGAAGACCTACGTCAATCGCATCTTCTCCAAGCTGGGCGTCTCCGATCGAGTACAGGCTGCTCTCGCCTACCACCGTTGCACACCCAGCGACGACCGCCTGCTTGCCGACAGCGACCACGGGGTCTCAGGATGAAACGGCGCTCATCAGCGTATGGTCTACGCTGGCACTACCAGGAGTCGACTCGCACGTGGCACAATTACAACCGTGGGATGACTCCCGTCAGTCTCCCCATGGCTAGTCTGCTCTCCGCGAGCACCTGACCATGGAGGAGCGATGGAAGCATCCGGATCTGTCATCTACGTCCAGTCCAATCGTATGAGCCACCGCAAGCGCACCGTCATAGACATGCTCAAGGCGAGCCCCGGGTACGTCTCGGGCGAGCGCATCAGCCAGACCCTGGGTATCTCCCGCAACGCGGTGCACAAGCATGTGAAGTCTTTGCGTGCCCGCGGCTACCACATCGTCGGAGTCTCACACCGCGGCTACAAGCTTGAGGAAGAGCCGTGCAAGCTCGTCATGCCGGTGATCAGCGACATGACCAGGGCCAGCCTCTTCGGCCGCTCCTTCCGGTACTACGACGAGATCGAGTCCACCAATGCCGAGGCCAAGACGCTCGCCGGCCAGGGCGCTCCCGAGGGCACCGTCGTCATAGCCGAGAGCCAAAGCGCGGGCCGCGGCCGCTTGGGCAGACGCTGGACATCCCCGGCCGGCAAGGGACTGCTCTTCTCGGTCCTGCTTCGGCCGGAAATCCCCCTGTCGGACGCCCATCTGCTCACCTTGGTAGCGGCTACGGCCACCGCTGACGCCATCGAGCAGCAGACCGGCCTAGTGACGAGCATCAAGTGGCCCAACGACATCTTCGTGGCAGACCGCAAGGTAGGTGGGATCCTGCTCGAGCTCTCAGGTGAGCAGGACGAGATCGACTGGCTGGTAGTCGGCATCGGGATCAACGTCAACACCGAGTATGTGGAACTTCCGGTCGCCCTTCGTCGCTCGGCGATCTCGCTCAAGATGGCCAGCGGCGCGCCGGTGGACCGTAGTGAGCTGCTGGCGCGCATCCTCCTCGCGCTAGAGACTCGGTACCTCGAGACGGCACGCGCCGGCTTTTCCGCTGCGCTGTCCGCCTTCCGAGCACGAGACTACTTGCGCACGAAGACCGTGAGTGTGCAGACGCGAGAGGGACCCATCGTCGGCGAGGCCACCGGCATAGACGACCGCGGTGCGCTCCTGGTAGAGCTCCCGCACCGCCATGTACGCCGTTTCCACGCGGGCGACGTGACGCTGCACGCTTCGTAGTCGTCACGTCGCACCCATCCACCCAAGGCGCCGGTCGCGGTCAGCTGCTCCACGGCCCAGCGGCTCCGCGACCGGCCCTCTGGGAGGAAGCGATGTGCGCTCAGCCGGCCTGTGGACCTTGGCTGGTCAGCGCGTCACCCTGGGCGTCGTCGCCCTCGCCCAGCGACTCGAGCACTGCCCCATGCAGCCGCAGGCTGATGCGGCCACGCTCGTACTCGTCCATGAAGTCAGTGGAAGTGCCGTCCCGGTAGGCTAGGTCTTTGTCGCGCAGTATCTGCGCGAGCGTCTCCACGTACTTGGCTTCGTACAGCTTGCCGGCGTTCTGGCGCAGGACCTTGAGCGCCTCGAACGAACTCATGGCACGGCGGTAGGGTCTGTCCGACGTCATGGCGTGGTAACAGTCAGCCACAGCGAGGACCTTCGCCGACTCGGGGATCTCCCCCTCCGTAGCGCCTAGAGGATACCCGCTGCCGTCCAGCCGCTCGTGGTGGTACTGCACGATGTCCGCGACATCGCGATAGGCGACCAAGTGACTCAGCACCTCCGCACCCTTCATCGGATGCTCGTGGATGAACGCCCACTCGGCGTCGTCAAGCTTTCCCTGCTTGCCCAGGATGGCATCGGGCGTTCCGACCTTGCCCAGGTCGTGCAGGAGGCCCGCGAGGTGCAGAGCCTCCACTTGATCCTCCGGAAGCCCGAGTGCTCTGCCCATGTCACGGCAGTACATGGCTACCGCGGCACAGTGCCTCGCGGTGTAGTGATCTTTGCTGTCCAGCAGGACGATCATCGCGGCCGCAAGGCCGATGTTCATCTCCAAGTACTGCTCGGTGAGCTTCTTCTGACGCGCGAGGTGCTGCTTCTCTCGGACTAGGAGTTGGAACGTGTACTGGCTGGCGAAGAGCGGCAGGAAGAGCAGTACCACGGCCATGATGCCGGCGAGCGCGTAGAGGGCCGACACCATGATCCCTACGCCGATGAGCAGCGCCAGCGAGCGGCCGAACGGTCCGATCTCCTCGCGCCAGAAGACGCGCGGTGACCGCCCGTACGCGAAGCCAGCGCCGATGCTCACGGTGCCGAGGTTGGCGATCTCGTAGGTGGCAGCCGCCAGCACACCTCCGATCAGCAGTTGTGGTGTGACGCGGTCGAGGGGGATGTCCAGGGCACCCTGGAGCCCTTGGAACGCCAAGGCGCCTAACAGCGCCGGGACCATGTAGTTGGCGACGTTGAACGCCGCGATGCGGATCGAAGCCTCACGCCAGCACGCCCACAAACCAGCCACCGCAGCCACGATCATCGCCGGCGCGGGTCCAAGGAACACCATGGCCAGCAGGACAGGCAGATTCGCGGCGGTCAGGGTGACTTTCTCCGCGAACTCCACCGCCAGCACTTCGGCTATCACAGCTAGCACGCAGAGAACGAGCAGGTCGACCAGGCGGGAGCCACTGAATGCCGCTCCGGCGTCTCGTACCAGAACGAACGCCAGCGAGGCGGCCGAGACGACCACCGAGGTGACGACGAACGCGGTGAACCTTGGCGGATAGCTGGGGACCATGGTCTCCCCTCATGCATGCAGCGTGACGCCTATCGGCACGGATCAGCCCGAGCTTGAGCGGTCCGTGCCTCTGCGGCACACGCACGGCATGGCGTCTGATTCTCGCGGACGACCGCGAACCCTCTCGCCTCTCAGTCGAAGGCGCAACCCGCGGGCGTTCGCCGACAGCCGTCCCACGCCGACAGGATCACACGGTGCGGGAGCGACCGACGGTGCAGAGGGGTCTCACGATGGACATCGGGACGCCCGTGGCGTGTATGCCGTCAGCAGAAGCCTGCCGACGCGCGCTAGTGAGCAAGACGCGCAAGAACAGCGCGAAGAACACGTCCAGGGTGTGCAAGAGTGGGGCTCACCAGAAAGAGCGCAGACGGACGGAAAGCCTATGACCGTCCAGTGCGCTGGGGCCACTCCATGCGGACATGACACGACACGGCGATGCTGGGAGATCGGAAGAGCGTCGTGTAGGGAAAGAGTGTAGGATAGGGTGTA
>CAYMTC010000195.1:2249-4342 GCA_964393265.1 uncultured Thermoleophilia bacterium | reverse complement strand
AATGAGCGGTGACTGGAGTTCAGACGTGTGCTCTTCCGATCTATGTCGTGCACCACGAGCGACGGGTCGAGGTCGGGAGACGAGAAGCCCGGCAGCTCCAGGACCTTGCGCAGGTACACCTCTCTGTCGGTAGCAAGACGGATGTCCTCTGCACACTCGCGGAGCAGCTTGCCGACGCCCGAGCCGACGGTCCCGTACCCAAGCAGACCCACACCGATACGTTCCACCGCCGTGCCTCCTGTCATAGCCCGCTGCACCACACCCCGAAGCGCCGTACGCTCGCCGGGTCTCAAAGAAAGAATACCACCAGACCCAGAAGTGGCCTCTTCAGCCGACGAGGCACGCGTGAAGGACCTTGACACGTGCTTTCTGGGCGATATGCTGCGGGAGTTAACCAATCGGTTAAGCATCGCTCGCGCGGGATCGAGCGCCTTCGCGCCTTGGCCACCGTCGAGCGACTCACACACCCGACCGGGAGCGTGGACATGGAACAAGGGCGCCTGCTCGAGATCTACGCTTCACCCGCCCGCTTCGTGGGTGTCGACATCGGTGACGAGGTCGTCCTCAGCTGCGATGGAACGGGCATGAAGACGCACGCTACACGTCAGCAAGACATGCAGAGCTTCGAGCAGTGGATGGGTGCGGACCTGGTGGAGCTCTGCGTGGGCGACTACTCCCTCAAGGTGGTCCGCACCATCATGCCCTACGAGGCCCAGTGCTTGCATGACGCCCAACTGCAGATGGTCGTGCCCATGCAGTACGGCGTCATGCCCAACCTGGGCCTGTACGCTAAGCCGGACGGCCCGTGCGACAACTGGTCCGAGTTGCTCCCCTTGGGCAAGATAGCCGAAGCACGAGCGGCGCAGGAAGAGGCCGTCGAGATGGCCGTGCACGACATGGTCAAGCTTGGCGACGCCCTCTGGGAGGCTGGCGCGGACGGCCTCGACTGGGACACGACTGGCGCCTCAGGCGATCCCGAGTTCCTGGCCGCGCTACGCGCCACCGAGATCCTGCGCGCCAAGTACCCGGACATGGGCGTGGAGCTGGGCATGGCGGGGGAGTTCGTGCTCGGCATGCACGGTGAGCTCACATACGACGGAGTGCGGTTGGCCGGTCTCTGGCCGCGCGAGCAGATGCTCCTCGCACAGAAGGCCGGCGCGACCATGTTCGGCCCCGTCGTGAACATCAACACCGGCAGGAGCTGCGCCTGGAACATGGCCCGCGCACTCACCCTGATCAAGCCCTGCATGGACGACGCTCAGATCCCCGTACACCCTAACGTCGGCATGGGGGTCGGTGGCGTGCCCATGTTCGTCTATCCGATAGTCGACGCTGTCTGCCGCGCGTCCAAGGCGTTCGTGGAGATCCTCAGGGTCGACGGGCTGTAGGTGGGCTCGGGTGACCCGCTGGGCATGCAGGGCACCCATACGCAGGCCGCTGGCATGGGCGGGATGCGGGCAGCTGGAGATCTAGTCGCCCGTATGCAGATGACCAGAGGCATGCGACTTCCGGAAGCTAAACGGTACGTCGCCCAACGACTTGGCGTGTCTCCGCAGGACCTCAGTGACCCCGCTGTCATGACTGACGTGCGCAGCGAGCGTGGCTTCGGCCGCATCCACAGCTACGCCATCTCACACCCGACGGACGCGAACTTCATCGAGGCCAAGTTCAACATCGCCCGCGCGCTCGACATCCCCATCAACTGCGTGCGCCGGTTCGAGCAGAGGGCCGGGCTCGGCGACGACCGCTGAGACCCGCTGCGTCGTGGGCGGAGCCGGAGCCGCCGGGTTCACCATGGGCTTACGGTCCCGACTCCGAGGCGCCGGCTTCCGGCTCCGCCGGCAGCGTCTCACCCAGCAGGTCGGGCAACACCGAGACAAGGATGCGCTCGAGCAGGTCGTAGGCGGGCACGAGATCGAAGCGCTCGGGGTCTATGAGTGTCTGGATGGCCATGCCGTCGAAGTAGTGGTGCCGCGGATCGTACATGCCCGGCCCCCACTGGCGGAACTGCTCCTTCAGATCGTCGCCAAGCACAGGTGACAGCGAGACGATGGTGCCGACGTAGATCGGAAGAGCACACGTCTGAACTCCAG
>CAYMTC010000195.1:0-2239 GCA_964393265.1 uncultured Thermoleophilia bacterium | reverse complement strand
CGTCGATGACCGCCGAGAGGAGCTGGGCAAGCGGCCGCAGCTCCGCGCGACGGTCTACCTCGCTGCCACGGTCTAGCCCGAGCCAGTCCAGCTTGATCTGCAGATACCACTCGTACAGGGTGACCAGCCGGGCGCGCAGCTCGTCGTCACGCAGCGCATGAGGAAAAAGGCTGAAGAAGGTGAGGAACCCGGCGTCGGCTCCGCTCATGTGCCGCAGCTCGTCGACGAGACGCGGTACCCGGTCTTCCTGACCGACGTCCCGCATCCGGGAGGCCGACTCCAACAACTCGTCGTGCACAGCAGCGTCGACCAGCGTAGCGATGAGTCCGGCTTTGTTGCCGAAGTAGTACTTCGTCATCGCCTTGTTCTCGCCGGACTCCTCGGCGACCGTGTTGAGCGTGAGCGCCGAGAGGCCGCGGTCGGCGACGATGCGCTGTGCCGCAGAGAGTACCCGCGCCGCCGTCGGTGGCAGGCTGGCCAACGGGTCATCGACCGGCAGTCGTGGTCCGCCTCCGGTCCCGCCCGTCGCCGAGCCTCGCTCTTCCCGCTCCGTGGAAGCAGCCGAGGTGTCTCGCTGCGACCGCCCCGCGCCCCGAGACGAGGCTCCCCGGGCGGTCGGCCTCGATCGCTGCGGCATGACTCTCACGCTCCCTTGGGCTAGCGGCACTCACGAGCGATCGGCCCGAGTCACTCCCGGGCCGATCGCTCTTAACCATTCGGTTAACCCTAGACGACGGGCTGCGCTCGCGTCAAGGTGAGCGCCGGGGCCCGCCGCTGCCCGTGCGGTGCCGAGACTGTCCTCAGCCGGAGCCGAGGATGAGCATAGGCTGCAACTCGAAGGCGTCGAACCGTGGACGGTACCGCTCGGTGTCGTAGTACTTGGCCACGTCGACGACCTTCTTGGTCGCCACTACCGTGTCGATCGGCACCACCGTGTAGTGGCCGTTGTGGACGGCCACCATCTGGCCGAAGTCGCCAGCCAGCACGTGCTCCATGGCGAGGTTGCCATACGCCAGTGGAACGATGGAGTCGAGTACGTCAGGGTCGCCACTGCGCACCAGGTAGCTAAGATTGACGTTGATCATGTCGGTGCGACGGCCGCCGTTGTACTTGGCAGACCGCTCCTTGATGAGGTCTGCGAACAGTGGGCCCACCCCGCCGAGTTTGGCGTGCCCGAACATGTCCTTCTCGCCTTCCCGGAAGACCATCTCGCCACCCTGCATGGTGGCACCCTCGCTGACGAGCACGACGGCGCGCTTGTCCGGATGAGCATTGCGGTCGCCGACGATGAGCTCGGTGAGGTGCTCTATGTCAACTTCGTGCTCAGGGATGGCACAACGCTGTGCGGCGCCGGCCAGTGTGGGCAGAAGCGCTGTGAAGCCCGCGTAGCGGCCGAAGATCTCGATGACCACGATGCGCTCGTGGCTGGCCGCGGCGGTGCAGACCTGGTGGGCGAAGGCGATGGTGCGCGTGACCGTGGTGCCAAAGCCTATGCAGTAGTCGGTACCCGGGACGTCGTTGTCCATCGTCTTGGGGATGGCGACGACCGGGAAGCCCCTGCGGCCTAACTCGACAGCATAGCTCAGGGTGTCGTCGCCGCCGATCGGTACCAGCGCGTCCACACCGAGGAACTCAAGGTTCGCGATCACCTCGTCGGTGAGATCGTTCTTCTCGGCGGAGTACTTCTGGGCGAGGTGCGCGGGGACGTCCTTGCTGGGCACCGCGCTGGGTCGTGTGCGAGAGGAGTGAAGGAACGTGCCGCCGGTGTGCCAGTAGGAGTTCACCGACTCCTCGCTGAGAGGCATGACGGCCGCGCTGTTGTCGGCGCCGGCCTCGCGGACGATCTCGATGAGTCCGGCCCAGCCGCGTCGGATGCCGACGACCTCGTAGCCGGCGCGCTCCGCGCGCAGCGTGAGGCCACGGATGGCCACGTTGAGCCCCGGCACGTCTCCGCCGCCAGTCAGCACAGCTATCTTGCGCTTGCCCGCGTTGCCCTGCGACATCAGTTGGCTCCTTTCCTCATCCCATGGTCCCGCACAGCGTGACCCTTGACGAGAGCTGACTTCTAGGTACTGAGGATCAGTACTCGATCCCCTCACGCGCCGGCACGCCGGCGTCGTAGTAGTGCTTGACCGGACGCATCTCGGTGACGAGGTCGGCCGCCGCGACGAGCTCCTCAGGCGCAAGCCGGCCCCTGATCACCAGCTCCACGAGCGCCCGCGAGAACGGAATAGCCCAA
>CAYMTC010000194.1:0-4390 GCA_964393265.1 uncultured Thermoleophilia bacterium | reverse complement strand
ACGCGATGGAATCTCGTGACTGGAGTTCAGACGTGTGCTCTTCCGATCTCCCTCTCTGCCGCGGCGCCCCTCGCTCACAGCGCCTCTCGCTCACAGCGCCTCTCGACCGCTACATCTCTCTGCAGCGGTGCCTCTCGACCGCGGCACAGCCCTGTGCTGCGTGGAGGCGTACCGCGTGGGGTCAGTCGTGTCGGCCGCCCTGGCCGCCGCGAGGACGGCCGCGGCCGGCCTGGTCGACCGCCCAAAGCTGCAGCATGAGTGCCGGGAAGATGAGCAGGTAGAGGTAGACCCAGCGCCCGGGCGGCAGCTCTGGAGCAGTGCCCAGGAGCTGGCCTTCGAGGATGATGGCGACGCCTGCGGCCGAGAGCACGGTCAACGTGGCGAGCAGGATCTGCAGAGCGGCGAGAGGCGCGACGCGATCACGCGCGACCCAGAGCAGAGTGCCGACGAGGTTCGCAAGGAGGCAGAGCGCTATGGGGGCGGCGCCGAGAGCGTCGCCGTTGGCGGCCGCCACGATTCCCAGGGCCAGGAGCCAGATGCTGGAGCCTACCTGGCCGCCGAACCATCCCCACGTGTTCCACTGCAGCTGGCCCGAGCCTCTGCGGGGGCGCTTGCGAGGTGGGGAAGAGCTACCGGGTGGCGAAGGGCTACCGGTCGGGGGAGTGCCGCCCCGCGGATGGCCGTTGCGGCGCGGACCCGCGTGCTGTGACGGGGGCTCGGCCTCTGGCCGCTCCTCCGCACAGCGCGTCACAAGCCCCTCCGCGTGGCAGATGGTGTTCACTGACTTCGTCCGCGGCCTGCCACTGCCCACACGTCGCGCAGGTGCCCGTCTTTGATGATGTGCAGAGAGTCGTAGAGGTTGATGGTGGTACAGCCGTGCGCTGGGATGAGTTGGAGGGTGTCGCCGATGCGCAGTCGGCGGGCAGCGCCCACGACCTGCAGAGTGCCGTGCTCCTCGCTGAACTCCGTGTACGTGATGCCTCGCATGACCGGTGTGGGCTCGCCGAACTCGGGCGTCACGGCCTTGAGGCCGGCGTCGACTATCGCTGTCTCGGGGTGAGGTCGACTGACGACAGTGGTGAGCACCGTGAGTGCGTTCTCGAACGGAGCGCCGACTTTGCGGTAGTTGCCGTCCATGGTGGCGTAGGAGCCGGCCTGCACCTCGTCGACGCCCAGCATGACGCCGGTGATGGCGTGTGTGCCCGTACCAGCTCCGCTGATGACGCCCACCGGCAGGCCGGCCTCCTCGATGAGCGCCCGCGTGTCGATGGCCTTCTGCATGTCGGCGCGGGCACGTTGCCGCCTCTGATCGAACGGCACGATCTCCTGCAGGTGTCCCTCGTATGCCTGCAGACCTCCGAAGACCAGTCCCGGGCTCTCGTCGACAAGACGCGCTAGCTCAAGCGCCGCTGGGCCAGCTTCTACCCCGCAGCGCCCCATGCCGATGTCGACCTCGACGAGGCAGCGCACGCTGACGCCGGCTGCCGCGCAAGCGTCCGAGAGCTGGCGGACGTTCTCAGGGTCGTCGACGGCGACGGCGATCTGGCAGCGGCGCGCCAGCCGCACGAGTCGCGCGATCTTGATGGGGCCGACGATCTGGTTGGCCACCAGGATGTCTGCGATGCCGCCGTCGGCCAGAGCCTCTGCTTCGCCGAGCTTGGCGCAGGTGATGCCGACGGCCCCGTGCTCCAGCTGCAGACGGGCTATCTCCACGCACTTGTGCGTCTTGGCGTGGGGACGGAGCTTGGCCGGGCGGTCGACGAAGAACTCGGCCATGCGACGGATGTTGGCGAGGAGCTTGTCGTAGTCGACCAGCAGTGCCGGGGTGTCGATCTGGTCGATGGCGTCACCGAGCTGAGGTCTGTACGAGGGCTCCACTCGCTCTCTCCTTGTCGTGCGGCGGCCGCCGGCGACGTCACTTCGTCTCCACGTGCGCAGTCTACTCGCCTCCGGGCGGCGCCACGACCTTTGTCACTGGCGCGGTGTCGTCAGCTTGGGCGGCAGGGGACCGGCGGGCGGCCGCGAAAGCACGCTCAGAGAGTCATGTGCGGGGGAAGGAGCGCCGTGTCCGAGCAGCCGCCTACACAAGGTCACACCCGTCCCTACTCCGAGACGCGGGAGCGCATCAAGCGGTCGCGCACCGCTGCCTACGTGCGGCTCGGCATCATCGCCCTGATCCTCATCCTGGTACTCGTCTTCGTGTTCCAGAACACCAAGTCGGTGGCGCTGTCGTTCCTCTCGGCGGAGTTCACCGCGCCGGCGTGGCTCATGCTACTCATGGTGCTCGTGCTGGGTGGGGTGATCGGGTGGTTTCTGGGCGTGCGGCGTCGGAAGACGAAGCGGTAGCCCGAGCCGCCGGCACAGACGGGCTCTGCGACCCGTGCCCGCCGCGGCCGACCTGTCACGAAGGCGCCACATGTCGTCGGCGGGCTAGTCGAGGTCCGCCAGCTTCTCCCTGGGCGGTGGGGCGCCCGGGTAGAGAACCGAGTAGCCGCCCATCCACTCACCGTCTGCGGCGACTCGGTGCGGTGTCGCCGGTCCCCACTCGGTCTTCGAGGCATCATCGCAGTGGAAGAGAAACTCGACGTCCGCGATGCGCCAAGCACCGTTCTCCTCTTGGACCCGATACTCGCACACCGACCACGACTCGCCTTGGGGTCGGTCGTGATGCGCCTGGGTGACACGCGACCAAGCCATCACTCACAGGATCGGATCCCTGTCGAGCACGCCGACCTGCTTGACCGTCAGCGCCGACCAGTCGATGGCGACGTTGGGAGCGGCTTGAGCGTTGTTGAACAGAGCAAGCTCGGTATCGCTTACCGGGTCCAGGGCCAGGAGGTCCTTGGCGTAGCCCGATGTGCAGTACCTCTCGACAGCCGACCGCCAGGCGGCCTCCATCTGCCTGTGAGTCTCATAGGGCAGCACATGCACGAAGGGCTGTCCCTCCTCGACCGGCTTGGCATCGCTGGCGCGGATCTCAGCGAGACGCTCCTCGACGACCCCTTGCGCATCTTGGGGAATGACGCACGTGTCGCGATCGGCTCTCTCGAACGCAGCGATCACGTCACCGATCTCGGCGAGCTGGTGGAGGGTGAGTGGCGTCTCTCCTGGCATCTCGGACGGCGCTGCCACGATCAGCTTCGTGTCCGGCATCTGCATCGCTGCTGCGACCGCCGCTGGCTGCCGGCTACTCAGTGCGACACTGACGGCCAGGGTCGCCGCTGTGAGGAGGACCAAGCCGCCGACGGCCACACAGACCGCCAGCCGCCGTCGCTTGATCCCGAGAAGGACTGTCTTCATCATCCGGCGCTCACCCCTTTCTGACCGTCGCTGGCCTCCATTGGAGTGTGTGCAGGGGTGACGGAGCCATCCAACTCTCCGCCAGCGCCGATCGCTTGTCAACTAGTCAGTAAAGGCTATGCTGTACAGCTGATGATAATAGCTTGACCTGCGACTGCGCGCGGCCAAGCACGTGAGGACACACGCCAGGTGCAGCACGTCGGCGCGGTGGGTAGGATGCCGCGGGAGTGACGACGGTGACTGCCGGCAAGGAGGAGGGCCATGGCGACCCAGGCAAGTGATGTCACATCGGGTGGCGGCGCGGGGGGCAGCCGGCAGCTCTACGTCAAGCTGGCGCTCATCGGCGTACCGGTCGTGCTGGCGCTCGTCTTCATCTTCCAGAACACGGCGTCGGTGGGCTTGAAGTTCCTCTGGATCGACTTCCGCGCCCAGCTGTGGATCATGCTGCTGATCGTGTTCGTGATCGGCGTGCTGTCTGGGCTCTTCGTCAGCTGGCGGCGCAGTCGTCGGCGCGTTCATCAGTAGCTCACGGCGTCGGCGTGACTGCTCAGCATGCGCGTGGCAGACTGCGCTCATGCCAGCGGCCACCGACATAAGTCAGGTCATCGCTCTGCTCGACGACGCCTACGGACGGCCGCGTTGGGAGCCACGCTACCCGCCGCTGGACGAGCTCATCTACACGGTCCTCTCGCAGAACACCTCAGATGCCAACACCGTGCGCAGCTTCACGTCGCTGCGCGAGCGGTTTCCGACCTGGGCGGCGGTCCGCGATGCTCCGGTCGAGCAGGTGGAGCAGGCTATCGCGCGCGGCGGACTGGCGCACAGCAAGGCGCCGCGCATCAAGGCGATCCTGCAGGCACTGAGCGTGGACGGCGGCGGACCGCAGCTCTCGGCTCTCGGCGCCATGGACGATCCGTCGGCCATCGAGTACCTCACGGCGCTGCCCGGAGTGGGCCCAAAGACCGCAGCCTGCGTGCTGCTGTTCGCCCTGGGGCGTCCGGTCATGCCGGTGGACACCCACGTGCACAGGGTGGCGCGCCGGTTGAGATCGGAAGAGCGTCGTGTAGGGAAAGAGTGTAGGATAGGGTGT
>CAYMTC010000193.1:2709-4407 GCA_964393265.1 uncultured Thermoleophilia bacterium | reverse complement strand
CGCCATCGCCGGTCACCTCGACCGGCGCAGGCGACTGCACCTTCGGCGCCTCCACTTGGACTCGATCGTCCAAGGCTTCTGCGCGGCCGCTCTGCAACGGAGCCGCAGCGGTCGCCAGATGTATCCCCGGGCGCACGCCCGGGCCCTCGGACTCTGAGACCTCGGCTGCCACCTGGATACCTGAGCCCTCGCCCGTCGCCTGACCGTGGAGATCCTCGAGCGCCGCCTGACTCTCCTGATCCTGCGACGTGGAGGCGTCCTGCCCATCCTGGGATCGCCCCGCTCGCGGCCGCCTGGCCATGAGCCGGACGCGCCGTGGACGGTCCTCGCGCGAGCGCTCCTGCAACAGCTCGAGGGCCTCGCCGGCCGCCATCTGCTCGGCGCGCTTCTTGCTGGGGCCGTCTCCGTGGCCCAGCACATCGTCGCCGACCACGGCCTGCACCTGGAAGCGCCGCTCGTGAGCCGGGCCTGTCTCGCCGACGAGCTCGTAGCGGACCCTCTGGCCGGTGCGCGCCAGGAGCTCCTGCAGCTCGGTCTTGTTGTCGACGTGGCTGCGCTCGGCGTAGACGATGTGCTGGTGGAAGGCGGCGACGACCGCTGGGTGCACCGCCTCGAACCCGAACGTGAGGTACACGGCGCCGATGACTGCCTCGGTGAGATCGGCCAGAACGTTGCTGCTGCCGGCGAGCTGCCGGATGTCGGCCGGGTCGTGGCCATCTGTCGCGTGCTTACGCAGGAGCTTGTCCAACCCGAGCTCCTCGGCGACCCTGGCACAGGTGGCGCGGCTGACCACGTAGGCCCGTAGCCGCGCCAAGTGCCCCTCGCTGTGCTGGGGGAACCGACGGTACAGCTCGCTGGTGACACTGAGACTGAGCACGCTGTCGCCGAGGAACTCCAGCCTCTCGTACGAGCGGCTGCGGTCGGTGGCAAGCGACGAGTGCGTGAACGCTTGCCGGACCAGGCCGGCATCGACCAGATCCAGGAGATCAAGAAGCGACCTGCTCACAGCAGGCTCCGGGCTACTGAGGTGACTGACATGGTGCAGCGTGTACGTGGGCTGGCTGGACCACCAGCGCTACCGTCACGAAGAGGGGACGTCCCCGCGACGGCAGGTGACGTCCCCCTTACAGCCATAGTCGTCGTGGCGTCAGTCGCTGACGCGGGAGGCCACGTACTCGACGGCGTCCCCGACAGTCTTGATGCGCTGCGCTTCCTCGTCGCTGATCTTGAGGCCGAACTTCTCCTCCATGGTCATGATGAGCTCGACGAGGTCGAGCGAGTCGGTCTCCAGGTCCTCCTGGAACCGTGCCTCGGCGGTCACTTTCTCCTCGTCGACAGCGAGCGTGTCCACGAGGATGTCCTTGATGAGAGTGAAGATCTCGTCGCGCGTCATGCGAAGCCTCCAGGGAAAGTTTGGCGGTACTCTAACAGATAGGGGAGTCTACAACTGGTCCTACGGTGCTGTCGGGTGCCTACAAGCGTGACGCCGGCACCAGGCAGCGCCACTGAAGCAGGGGCAGGGAGCCGGCCACAAGACCAGGGCCCGGCGCTGGCGTCATGGCCCACCTCATGTAGCCGCCTCGCTCGGCTCGGCCCCGGCCAGGCGCCGCTCCAACACCGGCAACAGCTGGCTGCGCACCGCCCGTGCCGCGAAGCGCACGGCGTTCCCGGGCCACAGGTCGCGGCCAGGCGCGGGCC
>CAYMTC010000193.1:0-2699 GCA_964393265.1 uncultured Thermoleophilia bacterium | reverse complement strand
CATGCCTAGGAGGTGTGCTCCACCGTACTCTTCGGGGTCCAGAGCGGCGCGCAGATCCAGCAACGCGGGGCGCAGCAGTAACCCTCCGAGCTTGCTGCGCAGTCCACTGGCGGCCGCCGTCTTGAGGCGGGTGACGACCATCTTCCCCGCTCCCTCGGCAGTCTTCAGGGCCACGTTGCCGGTGAAGCCGTCGCAGACCACCACGTCGGCCTTGTGCACGAGCAGGTCGCGACCCTCCACGTTACCGAAGAACCGCACGTGCGGGTCCGCGGCCAACAGACGGTTCGCCTCGAGCACCAACGACGTACCCTTGCTGGCCTCCTCGCCGATGGACAGGAGGCCGACGGTAGGTTCGTGCACGCCCACGACCTCCGCGGCGAACACCTGGCCCATGATGGCGAACTGCCTGAGGTGCTCGGCCCGCACCTCCGCGTTGGCGCCAGCGTCCAGCAGCAGCACCGGTCGCGGTACGGCCGGCAGGAGCTGACAGATGGCCGGCCGTGCGACGCCCTTCATGCGGCGCACCTGGAGCAGCGCGGCAGCCACGAAGGCACCGGTGTTGCCCGCCGAGAACACCGCGTCGGCGCGCCCCTGAGCCACGAGGCGAGTGGCTACGACCATGGAGGAGTCTGGATGCTGCCGTACCGAGCGCACCGGCTCGTCACCGGCGGCGATGACCTCTGGGGCGTGGACGACCTGGACCGACTCACTGCCGGCGGCCGTTCCCAGCAGCGGCCGGATGCGCGCCTCGTCACCGACCAGGACGACTCGCACGTCGCCGGAGACGGCGCGCAGGGCTCCCGCTACTATGGCCTCGGGTGCGTTGTCGCCGCCCTGAGCATCTACCGCGACGCGCACCGGCGCCGACGCAGGCGTGGTGTTCACTTGAGCGCCGCGAGCAGCTTGTCGACGTCCGTGCGCTCGGCAATGAGCCTCTCGATGGCGGCCAGCTTGGCGCGCTGGTGCACGCGCAGCCTGCCGAACAGACGCCGCAGGCTCTCGGCGGCGTGCACCGTGTCAAGGCTCACCGAGATGAGAGGCACGCCCGCCGACTCCGCCGCCGCTACCACCTCGGCCCCAGGTTTGAAGTCGCCGGTGAGCACGAGGGCCACGGTGGGCGTCTTGAGCGCCACCATGATGAGGTCGTCGCGGTCGCCACCGACCACGACGACCTTGTCGGGCGTGCGCTTGAAATAGCCAAGGGCATGCTGTGGGCTCATGGCTCCGATGAGGTATGTCTGCGCCAGCCGATCGGCCGCATGCACCGCAGTGAGGATGGTGCCACCCAGACCAGCGGCTATCTCGCTCACCGACACCGCGGCGAGGTCGGCGACACACGGCAAGATGCCATAGCGGCCCACCCCGTTCTGCCCCAGGAAGTCCATGTAGTGGTGCTCGACCGCATCCATACGTGTCTCTGGCACCATGGTGAAGACGACACCGAGCATGCGCTCCTTGAGGACGTCGTGCACGTAGAGGACGTCGTCAAGCTGCCTGGTGCCCGCGAACCGAGCCACCAACAGCGTGGGCAGCAAGAGCCGATTCACCACATCTGCCCCGCTCACGCGCAGGAAGCGCCCCTGCCAGACCTCGCCAAGACCTTCACAGATCACCAGGTCGTGGCGACCGGAGACCTCTGCATAGGCCTGCGCCATGGCCTCGCCGGGGTCTTCCTGGTCACCCGCGACGATGCGCACGCCGCTCTCTTCCAGAAGCGTGGGACAGAGCTGGGCTGGATCGTCGCTCAGCCCGAGCACGTCTGCCACGAAGAGGGCGTCCTCGTCGACGCTGCTACCAGAAGGGCCGATGGCGCCGACCGGCTTGAAGTACCCGACATCGATGCCCCGTGCGCGGAACGCCAGGGCGAGGCCCACAGCGAGCGTGGTCTTACCAGCGCTTACCTCTGTGGCGGCGATGTAGAGCGATCTCATTGCCGACCTCCCTGCATGGGGCACGGCGTGCCGCCAGGCTGCTACTTCTTAGGCTTGGCCTCCATGGGGACGACCTCGCGCCCCTTGTACGTGCCGCAGTTAGGGCAGGCCCGGTGTGGCAACTTGGGGCTCTTGCACTGCGGGCAGAAGCTGGCCGTGTGCACCTGCAGCTTGTGCTGCGCGCGGCGCTTGTCACGGCGTGCCTGTGACGTCTTTTTCTTGGGAACGGGCATGACTACTGCTCCTTGACGCCGTGGCGGCGTCGTCCTATCGGGTGAGTGCGCCGCGCCAGTATACCGTTTTGCGGCGCGGCGCGCGGCCCAGCCGCGTACCGCGGCGGCCGGCGTCAGTGGTGGTGGTCTGGGCCGACGGTCTTAAGGTCTGCCCCGCAGATAGGACAGAGGCCAGGACAGTCGTCGCTGCACAGCAGCTTGGACGGCAGCGAGGAGCCCACCATGTCTCGTGCCCATCGTTCCACATCGAGCGACCAGCCGACGACGTAGGCCTCCTCGTCGTCCTGTTCGCCCTCGGACTCGCCGCGCAACGTCACCTCGCGCGCTTGGGCGGCGATCGGGATGACGGCATCGGACAGGCACCGCTGGCAGGGGCCCGTCAACTGTCCTGTGACCTGAGCCACGATCGTGTAGCGGTCGCCGACGCGCCCTACGCGGAGCTCCATGTCCACGACCTCACCGACCATGTGGTAGGTGAGCCCACCGACCACAGATCGGAAGAGCACACGTCTGAACTCCAGTCACCGCTCATTAT
>CAYMTC010000192.1:0-4448 GCA_964393265.1 uncultured Thermoleophilia bacterium | reverse complement strand
GTCCAAGCCAGACCGTTGACCGCGCCGTCGATGATGCGCGTGTCGACGAACGTCCAGAGCCAGCCGGCGAAGCCTACGGTGGGTCGGATGACCGACCACTCGTAGACCTCGTCCACGTAGAACTTGTGGAATGAGGCCTGGTACGCCAGCGGGAACCGGCTGGCCAGCCGGTCCGGGACCTGTGGCCGGCGCAGGTACAGATACCAAGCGACGGCGATGCCCGCGGCGCCGATGACAAGCGAGAGCACCAGCAGGCCGAACGCCACCGCCGTGAACGGTTCGTGCTCGAGCTCGAAGAACACGGGCTCCAGGAACGTATGGATCCAGCCGCCCTCGGGAGGCCACCCCACGGCCACACCGGCCAGCGCCGCCGGTATGGCCAGGATGATCAAGGGCACCGTCATCATGGGTGAGGACTCATGGATGTGACTCTGCACCTCAGCAGACGCACGGTTCTGGCCATGGAAGGTGAGGAACATGAGGCGGAACATGTAGATGCCCGTGATGAAGGCAGTGATGAGGCCCACGATCCAGATGTAGTAGTAGTGGTGCGTGAACTCGAACCCGATGATCTCATCTTTGGCCCAGAAGCCCGCAAAGGGGAAGATGCCGACCATGGCTAGAGCACCGACCATCATGGTCCAGTAGGTGATGGGCAGCTTCTTGCGCAGGCCGCCCATGAAGCGCATGTCCTGCTCGCCGCTCATGGCGTGGATGACCGAGCCGGAGCCGAGGAACAGCAGACCTTTGAAGAAGCCGTGGGTGAGCAGGTAGAAGATGCCGGCCACCCACGCTCCGGAACCCAGTGCCATGAACATGAAGCCGAGCGAAGAGATGGTGGAGTAGGCGATGACGCGCTTGATGTCGTTCTGCGTGAGCGCGATGAGCGCTGCGAAGATCGCCGTGAACGTGCCGATGCCCATGACGACGTACATGGCGGCATCCGAGTCGATGAACAGGGGGTAGGAGCGCGCGACCATGTAGACCCCGGCGTTGACCATGGTCGCCGCGTGGATCAAGGCGCTGACCGGAGTGGGGCCCTCCATGGCGTCAGGCAACCAGACGTGCAGCGGGAACTGCGCGCTCTTACCGACGGCGCCGGTGAACAGCAGCAGGCAGATGCCGAGCATGGTCACCGAACCGGCAGCGCCCGCGGCCGGGAAGACCTCGGTGAACTGGAGCGACCCGAAGGTAAGGAACATGAGCAGCATGCCCAGCGTGAAGCCGAAGTCGCCGATGCGGTTCACCAGGAATGCCTTCTTGCCCGCCTGCGCGGCGCTCTTCTTGCGGAACCAGAAGCCGATGAGCAGATATGAGCAGAGGCCCACGCCCTCCCAGGCGAGGAACATGAGCAGGTAGTTGTCGGCCATGACGAGGACGAACATGGCGAACAGGAACAGGTTGAGGAAGGCGAAGAACCGGTAGTAGCCGTCGTCGCCCCTCATGTAGCCGATGGAGTAGTAGTGCACGACCATGCCGATGGTGCCCACCACCAACAGCATGATGGCCGCCAGAGGATCGATGTAGAACCCCCACGTGGTGTGCAGCTCGCCGGAGCCGATCCACGTGAAGGCGTCCCACTGGAACGGGTGGTGCTGGTCTCTGACGACCTGCACGAACACGTACATGGTGGCTACCCAGGCCGCCGTGGACATGAGCACCGGGATGACGTCGGCACGACGGCCGAACGACCACTTGCCGAAGATGAGGGTGACCAAGAACCCGAAGAACGGCAGCAACACGATGAGCGCCACGGCCAGCTTCATGAGCGTCCACCCTCTGTCTGCATGATCGTCACCGCCACGTCCCCTCAGCCCTTCAACTCGTCGTATTCATCGGCCTGCACCGTGCGCTTGGCGCGGTAGTTGGCGATGATGATCGCCAGCCCTACTGCGACCTCTGCGGCGGCGATGGTGATGACGAAGAGGACGAACAGAGTGCCTTTGCCTGCCGCCGCGGGGATGAAGTTGGCCGCCGCCACAAGGGCGATGTTGACCGCGTTGAGCATGAGCTCGAGGCTCATGACCACGATGATGAGGTTGCGGCGGGCTACGACCCCGAAGGCCCCTATACAGAAGAGCAGGCCGGCAAGCAGAAAGTACCACTGGACGGCGTTCATAGCTTGTCGTCCTTACGCGCGAGGACGATCGCTCCCACCATGGCCGCCAGCAGCACCAGTGAGACGAGCTCGAACGGCAGGACATACCGGCTGAAGAGGACGTCTGACAGCTCTGTGACCCCCGGATTGAGCGCCGTATCGCCCGCCGCGAGCAGATCTGAGGACAGAAGGACTACGGAGACCACGATCGCCGTGGCGACCGCGACCGGCAGGGCGAAGATGCTCTGCCGGTTGAAGAACTTCTGCAGCGGCCCGCTCTGCGTCTCGGTGAGCATGATGCCGAAGATGATGACCACCGAGATTGCTCCTACGTAGATGAGGATCTGGATGATCGCCAGCAGCGCCGAGTGCATGAGAGCGAACGCGAACGCGACCCCGAGGAAGCAGAGGACCATGAACAGCGCTGCGCGGACCACCCGACGCGAGGCGACCACGCCGACGCCGCAGACCAGGATCCAGACGGCCACCAGGCTGAAGAAGACCGGATGGAAGTCACCGCCCGGCATCAGGCTCCTCCCTTGCACGGATAGTCCTCGATGACACTCTTCTTGCGAGCAGGCTTGGGAGCCGGCGGTGGCCCTGCACTGGCAACCGCGCCGCCGGCCTCATCGTCGCCGTCGTCTGGCGCATAGGCGTCGAGGTCCACGGGCTCGTCTTTGATGGGATGCCACACCCAACCGTTGCCGGTCATGGCATCGAGCACGTGCGGCACCAAGTCCTCGACCTGCTCACGCAGCGGGTCGAGCGGCGTCTCGGGCCGCTGGAACAGCCTCTGGTTTGCCAGACGCGGGCGGTCGAAGTCCGCCAGCTCGAACGTGCTGCCCTGCTCGAGAGCGTCGTACGGGCACACCTCCACGCACTCGCCGCAGAACATGCAACGACTCTCGTCGAGGCTGTAGTCCTGAAGGACACGCGGATTCGTCGTGATGGCTCCGGTGGGACAGGTCTCCGCACACTTGCCGCAGGAGATGCAGCCGACCATCTGCAGCGGCAGGTTGTCGGCCGTACTGACGATACTGTCGTAGCCACGTCCCATGGCGTCGTAGCAGCTGGAGCCGACCTCTTGACGGCAGATGTTCACGCACCGTAGGCAGTTGATACAGCGGTTGGGCTCGCGCATGATGAAGTCGTGGCGGAAATCGGCCTTGTAGTCGTGGGCCTGGCCGCCGTGGAAGCGGTTCGTGAAGACCTCGTACTCGATGGCGTACCGCTGGAGATCGCACGTGCCGTTCGCCGGGCAGTAGCAGTCCAGGCAGAGTGAGGCGCCGCGTCGTGCCTCCTCCTCTGTGAGGCCCAGCTCTATCTGCTTGAAGTTCGTCTTGCGCTCTTCGGGGCTGAGTTTGGGCATCTCGGCGGGTGGGCTGGGTCGCGACACGTCGGTGGTCATGTCGATGAAGACCGGCGGGATCTCGGCCATGCGGACCACCCGCGGGTCGAGGTCCTTCTTCTTGGCCAATGCGGTGAGGAACGGTGCCGCACGCAGCTCGGCCAGCTGCTGGGAGATGTTTGCCATGTCCTCACCGCGCAAGAAGGCGTCGATGCTCCAGGCCGCCTTCTTGCCCTGGGCCACGGCCTGGATGACGGTCTGCGCACCGAGCACGCAGTCGCCACCGGCGAACACACGTGGGTTCTCCGTCCGCAGCGTCCACTCGTCGGCCTGGATGGTACGCCACTTGGTCCGCTGGATCCCCTGCTCGGGCGCGGTACCGTCGAGCTTAGGATACTGGCCGATGGCGGCGATGACCTGGTCACACTCCACGACGTAGTTGGAGCCCTCCACGGGCACCGGCCGACGGCGTCCGGACGCGTCGGGCTCGCCCAGCTCCATGCGCACCATCTCGATGCCGCTGACCTTGCCCTCGTCGTCGGTGAGCACCTTGACCGGTGCCGTGAGCAACTCTAACCGCACGCCTTCTTCCTCGGCCTCGTCGACCTCGGTGTGGTGCGCCGGCATCTCCTTGCGAGAACGCCGGTAGAGGACGGTCACCTCTTCCGCGCCCTTGCGGACAGAGGTGCGGCACGCGTCCATGGCAGTGAACCCGCCGCCGATGACCGCGACCTTGTGGCCCACGTGCACGTGTCCAGTGCGCTCGAGCTCGCCGAGGAAGTCGATGGCCGAGACGACGCCCTTGGCGTCCTCGCCAGGGATGCCCATCTGGTTGCTGTTGAAGGCACCGAGGCCAAGGAAGACGGCGTCGTAGCCGTCACGCTCAAGGAGGTCCTCGAGCGTGAAGTCGACGCCGAGACGCTTGTTGCAGTGCAGCTCGGCGCCGAGCCTCCAGACAGATCGGAAGAGCACACGTCTGAACTCCAGTCACGAGATTCCATC
>CAYMTC010000191.1:0-4462 GCA_964393265.1 uncultured Thermoleophilia bacterium | reverse complement strand
GCGCTCCGCCAGCCCCGGCTTGGGCACACGCTCCCAGAGCGCTCGCATGATCTCCTCGTCTGTGTCGGACTCGTACTCCCAGACGACGCACTGGGACGAGCCGAGGGCGATGCCGGTGTGCCGCGCCACGTGCGCGATGACCTCCTGCGATTCCAGGGAGGAGCTCGTCGCCCGCGCCGCTGCCAGCAAGGAGTCGAGGCGTCGGGACTCCTCGTGCAGTCTGGCCACGGAGCGGCGCAGCTCGAGGGCGGAGGAGATGGTGGCGGCCGCGGAGGTCAGCAGCGCGACCGCGGCCGCCGTCCACCGTCTGCCGGCGCGGCAGTCGTCGAGTCCGATGACTCCGTAGAACTCTCCGTCGACGACCAGCGGGAGCATGAGCAGGGACAGGATCCCCTGTCGAGCGAGGGCGGCCTGCTCCCGCGACCCGAAGTCCGTGCGCGTGCCACAGACGGGCTCACCGCGCTGCAGCATGGTCACCCATCGCTTGCCGAACGCGGTAGCCGTGAGATCCTGCAGTGCCGGGTCGCCGATCTGCGGCTGCACACCCTCGGCCACGTACTCGGCGAGCTGGCTGTAGCGGTCTTCACCGTGTTCGCCGACGTGGCGCCGGAAGAAGTAGACGCGGTCCGCGCGGGCTACGTGGCACAGCTCTGGGAGCGCCATGTCCCAGATGTCGGCGTCCAGGTCGGCGAGCAGGCGCTCCTGGAGCCTCCCTAGGACTTCGAGGTACCGCAGGCGGTCAGCGGCCGCCTCCTCGGCGCGTATCCGCGCCACGGCGCCGGCCGCCACCGCCTCCAGGGTGAGGCGCGCGGCCTCCGGCAGCTCGTCGTGGGTGTCCGATCCCACGAAGATGACGGCGACCAGCGCGCCGTCGAGCTGTACCGGCAGCAGCGCCACCGCTCGCAGCGTGCTGGGAGGGGGCGCTGTGTCTGCGGGCAGGTCGCAGAGGCGGTCCAGCAGCTCGGCGTAGGGAAGGTACAGGGGCCGTCGCTGCCAACCCGTCGCCTCGCATGCGGCAGTCGACGAACGCCGGTCCACGCGCCGAGGGAAGTCCTCGGCCACGCCGTGGCACGCCACGCGGGCGAAGCCGTCCCCGCCCGCTTCCGGCAGGTAGACGGCGACAGTGTCGACGCGCTCGACGGCTACGAGCAGCTCGACGAGCTTTCGCAGGAGGCGCTCTCGGTCCGGCTGCTCAGCCAGTGCGACCGCCGCATCGCGTTGCGTGAGGACGAGACGCTCGGCCGACCGTTGATCGGTGACGTCCGTCTCTGCGACGACCACGAGGTCCCACGACGACTCGTGGCCCGCCACGACGGTGTAGCTGGCCATGGTGGCGATGCGCTCGCCGGTCGCCGTCGTCGTGACGTCCTCGCCGTCGAAGCGCTGCCGGCCGACGGACAACCGATCCCAGAACTGTGCATACAGACGGCGCGATGAATCCGAGTAGACCTGATCAGGAGCGGCGAGCAGCGCTGCGTGGTCCGGGAACCCGTAGCGCTGCACGGTCGCTTCGTTGACATGCACGTAGCGGATGGCTGCCACCGCGTCGTGGAGCAAGTCTGGGTCGGCGATCAGGATGCCGGAGAGGTCACCTGGGTCGCGCACGCGGGCCAGCAGCCCGCGCTCCTCGAGCAGGAGCCGGACCGCCGAGTGGTCCTCCACCCAGATCGGCTGTGGCGCGTACCGCAGAGCTTCTTCGTAGGTGTCGTTCGACGGCGCCGCGACGGCCAGCGACGGTGCGGCGACCGACCTGCTGAGCGGTGCGGCGCCGCGCTTCTTTCCTGCGTGCTGTTCGTCGTCCATCGGCGTGGGTCCTGGCGGCCACGGTCACGAGTAGGTCTATTCGGATCTGTCAGGGTGTGAATTCGGCCGTGGGGGCTCCGACCTTGAACTCTAGGCGCCGAGGACGTCCTTCCCGACGTACGGGATCAGCGCCTGCGGCACCGCGATGGTGCCGTCTTGGCGCTGGTGGTTCTCCATGATGGCGATGATGGTGCGGCCTATAGCTATGGCCGTGCCGTTGAGTGTGTGTACGAACCGTGGCCCCTTCTCGGTGCGGTAGCGACAGTTGAGGCGGCGGGCTTGGTAGTCGGTGCAGTCGGAGCAGCTGGTGACCTCGCGGTACAGCTGCTGTCCGGGCATCCAGGCCTCGCAGTCGTACTTCTTGGCCGCCGGTGCGCCCAGGTCGCCGGCGGCGATGTTCACCACTCGGTAGGGGATGTGCAGCCCCTGGAGGATCTGCTCCTCGGCGGCCAGTATGGCCTCGTGCTCCTGGGCACTCTGCTCGGGCAGGCAGAAGCTGAACATCTCGAGCTTGTCGAACTGGTGCACGCGCAGGATGCCGCGTGTGTCACGGCCCGCTGCACCGGCCTCGCGGCGGAAGCAAGTGGAGTAGCCCGCGTAGCGCAGGGGCAACTCCTCGGCAGTGAGGAACTCGTCGAGGTGCATGGCCGCCAGCGGGACCTCGCTGGTGCCCACCAGGCAGTCGCCGTCGACGGTGCGGTAGATCTGCTGCTCGTCGGTGGGCAGGAAGCCGGTGCCGTACATGGCCTCTTCGCGGACCAGCACCGGCGGCACCACCGGGCGGAAGCCCTTGGCCATGACGACGTCTATGCCGTACCGCAGCAGGGCGAACTGCAGGAGCACCAGGTCGCCCTTGAGGTAGGCGAAGCGGGAACCGCTGACCTTGGCGGCGCGCTCCATGTCGATGACGTCGAGCGCCAGACCCAGGTCGAGGTGGTCCTTTGGCGGAAAGGCGAAGGTGGGCGGCGTGCCCTCGTAGCGGAGCACGACGCTGTCCTCTTCGCCGCCGTCGGGTACGTCGTCCAGAGGGATGTTGGGGATCTCCAGGAGCATGGCCTTGAGGCGCGCCTCGATCTCTGCCAGGCGCGCCTCCTGCTGCTTGAGCTGGGCGCCCAGCTGGCGCATGGAGGCAAAGCGCTCCTGCAGCGCTGCCTCGGCCGCGCTCTTCTCAGCTGCGGGGAGGCTCTTCATGGAGCGCTTGGCGGCGGCGATCTGGTCGCTGACGGCGTTGCGGGTGGCGCGACCGCTCTCCACCTGCGCCACCACCTTGCGGCGCTCCTCTTCCACGGCGAGGAATTCGTCGAGCGACTGGGTGCTGCCTCGCCGTTGCAGCGCGTGCCGCACGCGGTCCGGATCGTTGCGCACCAGCCTGACGTCGAGCATCCCTGACTCCTCGCTCTGTGGGGTCGGCGCGCGACGTGGAGCGCGCCGACCCCAATGCTATCGGCCCGGGCTCCGCGCCGCTATCGCTGCCGCTCGTCGGCGATGGCCAGTCCCGCCCCGCTAGCGCTGCCGGTCGTGTCCGCAGCTCGCAGCTCACACGCCGCGCGCTGACGACGGCTCGTGCCGCACACGCGCGCGTCGGGGAGGGCATGAGCGCCCAAACAGGGGGGACAGGCGCGCCCGAATCGGGATACACTGTGCGCTCGCGGCCCGCATCGGGCGCCGCAAGGCGCCGGCTACGGGCCGTTGCGGACGAGGCTCGCCACGAACGGAGGCCACCATGCAACAGCCGGCGCACGCGCATACGTCCACCTGGATCATGAAGGCGGCCGTCGCCGTGCTCGGCCTTCTGGCACTCCTTCTTGTGGTCGCTCCGGCGGCCCGTGCGGCCACCGCCATCGACTACAGCGTGGCGTCACAGACGGTCGTGTTCAGCCAGGCGGTCACCGTCAGCGGGACCATCGATCCGGTGGCTGCGGACCAAGAGATCGCGATCATGCTGGATGGCACAGACATCGCCACCGTCTTGACCGGTGCCGACGGCAGCTTCAGCTACACCTTCACACCTAAGCGCGGCGGCGTCCTCCAGGCGCGGGTCGTCGCCGACGGCAGCCTCGGCCCCGAGCTCAGCTTCGGTGTGCAGCCACGCATCACTCTGCGGGTCACCCGCGCCCAAGCCTTCGTACGGGCCACCATCGTGGCCACCGTCGCGCCCACTGCATACACGGGCCGCATCGACGCCGTGGTGTTCCATAACGGTAAGCAGGTAGGCACTGCTCGCGCCACGGTCAAGAACGGCAAGGCGACGCTCAACCTGCCCGTGCCAGGTACCGGCAAGTTCTCAGCCAAGCTCACGTTCAACGCCACGGACAGGTTCTCGCAGCGCACGCTCACCCGCGGGTTCACCGCGCGCTTCCGCACGCTGCGGGTGGGCTCGCGCGGCGCCGACGTACGCATGATGCTGCGCCAGCTACGAAGACTGCGGTTCCGTGTCCCCAGCGTGTCGCGCACGCTCACGCGCAACCATGCCGATGCCATCATGGCGTTCCAGAAGGCGTACGGCCTGCGCCGCACCTACGTCTTTGGGCGTGCGGAGTGGAGGAGGCTGGACAGAGCGCGCGTGCTCAAGGCACGGTACAGCACGCCCAGACTTCATATCGAGATCAACAAGACCAAGCAGGAGATTGACGCCGAAGCCAACGCCGAGCGCGCTCGC
>CAYMTC010000190.1:0-4467 GCA_964393265.1 uncultured Thermoleophilia bacterium | reverse complement strand
GCGGCGCCCGCGGTCAGTCGCGCGCCGCGCGCCAGGCCGCCAGCAGCTTCTCCTTGAAGGCGTGGCCGTCGGCGTCGTCCCCCAGCCCTAGGAGCACAGTCCCTCGCTGAGACGAGTACCCGATGAAGCCGAACACCTGCACGCCGTCGTCGGGCACGACCGCTGCCTCTGGCTCGCTGCGGTAGTCTCGCACTTCGACCTCGGCGAGCTTCACGCCGATGACGAACGGCGCGTCGTCGCCCTGCTTGAGCGCCCAGATCAGCCACTGAGGAGTCAGCAGCATGCCGCACAGCTGCTGACTGGCCGCGCCGAGCAGCCGAGCCGTGATGCCACGCTTCAGCGCCGTGGACGCCGTCTCGCAGCCGGCCACCGCCTCCGCCAGTACCGACGTGCGCTCCTCCTGATCTGCCCAGCCCTTGATGGCGTCGGCCAGCTCTGGTGCCATGTGGATCAGGTCGCAGGAATGCGAGGTCCGCTCAAACATCTTCTTGCCGCTCACTGCCACCCCCTGGCCATCCAGCATCCCATCCTGACCACCGCCGGGACTACCGGCTACCTCACGCGTGGCTCGCCGTGGACCACGCCGCGCCCGCGGCCGACGCCGGCGCGCTGAATCGGAACCCGTGCTCCCTGAACAGGCGTACGCAGGCGGCGCAGGCATCAGGGTCGTACCGGCTGCCAGCGCCACCCTGGATCTCCGCCAGCGCTTCGTCCAGCGAGCGCGCCGGGCGGTACGGTCTGAAACTGGTCATGGCCTCCACGACATCGGCGATGGCCAGCACTCGCGACTCAGGCAGGATCTCATCGCCGTTCAGGCCAGCAGGATAGCCGCTGCCGTCCAGACGCTCATGGTGCTGGCCGATGATATCGGCGATGGCTGCCTCGAAGTCGATGCCGGCCACCGTCTCGGCCCCAGCGGCCGCATGCTGACGTATGAGCTTGATCTCGTTGTCGCTCAGCTGCCCAGGCTTGGAGAGGATCTCGGCCGGTACCACGGCCTTGCCGATGTCGTGGAGCAGCGCGCCCATGCGAAGGGTCTCGATCTGGCTGTCTGGCCAGCCGAGCTCCTTGGCGATGGCGCAGGCGAGCTCGGCGACCCGGCGTTGGTGACCGGCAGTGTACGGGTCGCGCATCTCGATGGTCGCCCCAAGTGCTTCCACCGCGCCGTGCAGGACACGGCGCAGACGCATGGCGCCCGCCTCCAAGTCCCGCTCTGCCTGGTGGATGTCGGTCGTATCGAAGCTGACGCCCACTATGCCCGCGAGCGTGCCGTCGACGTCGCGAAACACCGCCTTGTGCGTGAGCATGGAGCGGGTGGGATGGGCTCGGGTGTACACCTCGTTCTCTTCCCAGTGCCTGCCGTCGGGTTGCTGGAGCAGTGCTCGGTCGGTCTCGTGGAACCGCCCCGCGAACTCCGGCTCGTGGACCTCCATTACGCTGCTACCGATGATCTGCTCCTTGGAGAGACCGACAGACTCAGCGAACGCCGTGTTGCAGCCCAGGTAGTGCAGGTCCTTGTCCTTGAAGAAGACCGGCACGGGTATGGCCTCCAGCAGCTGTTCCAGGAAGTGCGCGTGCTGCGCTGCGGCCTGCTCGGCCTCCCTGCGCGCAGCGATATCCTGCTCCAACGCTCGGTTGGCATCCGCCAGCTGCTGCATCTTGGCTTCCAGCTTGCGCACGAGCGCCTCGCTGTACTGCTTCAGGTACGTGCGCTCCTCCTCCGGCGCTTCCTCCGCAGTGCCGACCGCCGCGTCTGTCGGCGGCTGCCCTGGCGTCGTGCCTCGTGACTCCACCTCGCTGAGCGTCTTCTCGATGATGGCCAGGAATGCCTCCGGCTCCTGTGGTTTGACCACGAACCGCTCCGCGCCCAGGCTGCGCGCGAACTCCCCGTCGCGGTCGTCCGTGTAGGTAGCCGTGTAGAAGATGAAGGGTATGGACTTGAGCCGCTCGTCCCTCTTCCACTCGCGGCAGAGAGCGAACCCGTCCATGACAGGCATGAGGATGTCAGAGATGATCAGCACGGGCGGGTACTCCCGGGCGCTGGCCAACGCTTCGGCCCCGTTGGCAGCGGCGGCCACCTCGTAACCATGCCCCTCCAAGAGACTGCGCAGAAGGTAGAGGTTCTCTTCGCGGTCGTCCACGATGAGGACTCGTTGCTTCACGATCCCGCCTCCTCGCCCGCGCCTTCCAGATAGCGCGTGACTTGAGCCACGAACGTCTCCGGATCGATGGGCTTCTCGATGTAGCCGTCACAGCCGGCGGCCAGTGACCGCTCGCGGTCACCGGGCATGGCGTACGAGGTCACCGCCACGATGGGCACGGCCGCCAGACTGGGGTCGTTCCGCAGGGCACGGGCCACAGCGTACCCGTCCATGGTGGGCAGCTGGATGTCCAAGAGGATGAGTCCAGGTACCACACTTGCCGCAAGGTCGATGCCTTGCGGCCCGTCCACGGCGGAGACGACGGTGAAGCCCGCCGCCTCGAGCAGGAACGTGGCTAGGTAGCGGTTCTGCTCGTTGTCTTCGATGAGCAAGACCGTCGTGCTCATGTCTCGGTCGCCTCCTTCACGGGCAGCGTGAAGCTGAACACGCTGCCCTTCCCCCACTCGCTCGTCACGTCGATACGCCCCCCGAGCAGCTCGGCCAGCCGCAGGCAGATAGCCAGACCCAGTCCGGTCCCCTCGTGTCGTCTGGCCAGGCCGCTGTCCAGCTGTCGGAACGGCAGGAACAGCTTGTCGAGGTCCTCGGGTTTGATGCCAATGCCGGTGTCGGCGATCGCCAAGCGGACCACCGAGGCTCGGTCGTGGTCCGCATCCGTCGCCTTGTCGGCGGTGAGCATGACGGCCCCCCGCTCCGTGAACTTCACAGCGTTGTTGAGAAGGTTCAGCAGCACCTGCTCCACGCGCCGTGGATCGCTTACCACTGCCCCGATCTCGGGCGCCACCTGGACCTCCAGATCGAGGCCCTTCTTGTCCGCGAGGGGGCGCACGATCTCGGCCACCTTCGCGATCGACTCGGCTAAGTCGAACCGCTCGCTGGCCACCGTCATCTGTCCGGCCTCGATCTTGGAGATATCGAGCACGTCGTTGATGAGCGCCAGTAGGTGCCGCGCGGCGTCGCGTACCATGCCCAGCTGCTTCTTCTGCTCGTCGTTCAACGGTCCCGCGAGCTCTTGGAGGATGATGCCTGTGAACCCGATGATCGAGTTCAACGGTGTGCGCAGCTCGTGCGACATGGTGGCGAGAAAAGCGGACTTGATGCGGTCCGCCGCCTCGGCGCGCTCCTTCTCGACCGCCAGTTCGGCGGTGCGAGACGCCACCAGCTCCTCCAGGTGAAGCCGGTGTCGCTCGAGCTCATCCTGAGTCTGCTTGCGCTCGGTGATGTCGCGCACCACCTCGATGGCCCCGCTCCGCTTGCCCTCCTGGTCGTACAGGGGCGCGGCGGCGGCCCACAGGTAGGCGCCCTCGCCGCCGCGAAAGTGCGGGATGAACGTCTCCGTGCTGACGGTGTGGCCTGCTTCCTGCAGGCTCGCGTGCGTCCCCTCGACCTCGGGTGGCGGCTCGTCCACCAGGTCGATCAGCAGCGAGCGCCGCTGCTTGAAGAAGGGCTCCGAGTACGCCTGGTCGCCGCGGCCTAGGACCGCTTCCTTCTTGACACCGGTCATGGCCTCGCAGGCGCGGTTCCAGGCGACGACCCGTTTCTCCTCATCGACCACGAACGTGGCGTCGGGCAGGAACTCGATGATGTCCTCGAGGCGCCGTCGCTCGCGCGTCAGCGCCTCGTTGGCCTCGGTAAGGTGCCGCGTGCGCATCTTGACCTGCCAGCGCAGCAGCACCACACCGCCGGCGGTGAGCGCCAGGAGCGCGGCAATGACGCCCAGAGTCCAGGCCAGCCAGCGCGACACGCGATACCGCGTAGCAGTGGTGCTCGGTTGCTGCAGCCAACGCGTCACTGCCGCGTAGTACGGCGAGCTGCTCTCCTCCCTCCAGCGTCGCAGGTGACGGTCTATGGCACTCAGCAGCTCGCCATTGACACCCTTGGCGGTCGCGAAGTAGAGGCTGGCGATACTGAACACGACGTCGCTCCGGTTCAGCCCGTACTCCCGGTAGTAGCGATCGCCGAAGAAGCGGTTCGTGATGGCGGCGTCGACGTCACCGTCTCGTGCCATACTGAATGCCTCTCGGTAGGACTCCACGGGCACGACTTCCACCTGGATCCCCAGACCCCGCACGATCCGCTGGAATTCCTCCTGCTGGACCGACCCGCTCAGCACCGCCACACGCCTGCCATCCAGGGACTCGAACCCCTCTAGCGACACGTCCGGGCTGGAGTACAGCTGCGACCAGCTCTCGATCACCGACACCGCGTTGAAGTCGAAGAGTGCAGCCCGCTCCGCTGTGTACGCCACGTCTGGCATGAGGTCGAGCCGTCCCTCGGCCAGCGCTTGGAGCCCCGCGTCCCACTCCAT
>CAYMTC010000189.1:0-4474 GCA_964393265.1 uncultured Thermoleophilia bacterium | reverse complement strand
CCGATCGCCTGCTGGACGAGGCAAAGCACCGCCGTGGTGAGAGGTGGCGTCGAGCTGCGGCGATCAGCTGCGCCGGTGACCGGCGCGGCTGTGGCCGCCTGTGAGACTGCGTACGTTGCGGGCGATGAGCAGGCGGCGCAGCTCGGTGGTGGCCGTGACCAGGCGCTCGATGAGGTCTAGCGCCTCGCGCTGGTGGTCCACACGGGGTGAACGCAGCACGGGAAGCGTGACCTGCTCGATGAGGCCCGACTCGCGGTCGACCGCGCTCTTGAGGATGCGCAGGTTCTTTGGCCTGAGGCCCACGGCAGCCAGGTCGACCGCGGCAGCCGCGATACCTGCGTCGAGCTCGCCGTAGCGCTTCACTCCGCTGACCTGCCGCGGACGCACCAACTCGTACTCCTCGAGCTCCGAGAGCAGCGATTGGTCAGCTCCCAGACGCCGCATGAGCTCGTCAGCGGTGTACTCTCGGCCGCCGCTGGCGGGCTCGATAAGGTCGGCCCGCCGCACCGCCGGGCGCACCGATGGGCCGCCGGATGGGACGCCCTTGTCCAGCTCGCGGCGGATGATCTTGAGCGGCAGGTACTCGTCACGCTGCAGCTCTAGCACGCGCCGCAGCCGGTCATAGTCCTGGGGTGAGAACAGCCGGTAGCCCGAACGGGTGCGCTTGGGCGTGATGAGTCCCTGCTCCTCAAGGTAGCGCACCTTGCTGACTGTGAGGTCTGGGAAGTCTGCCTGCAGACGCTCGACGACCGAACCGATCGTCTGCAGGTCTTGGTCGCCGATGGCCCGCTGCAGCTCGCTAGGGGCCCGCCCCGCACGCAGGGACAGTTCCTCGGCGGTCTCGGCGACCGCTATACCCTCCAGCAGACCCGTGCTGCCGGCCGTGCTGGCATCAGCCCCACTCATGCGTGGCGCATCCTCGTCAAGATCGGTCACGCGCGGCATCCTCTCGCGATAGCTACTGCGTGATGAAGGTGAACTTGTACTTGCCTATCTGCAGCTCGTCGCCGTCGTTGAGAAGCTCGCGCTCCACACGGCGGCGGTTCACGTAGGTACCGTTCAAGCTCTCTTGATCTACTATGAAATAGGCGCTCCCCTCGCGCTCGATGACGCAGTGGGAGCGCGAGACGGTGACGTCGCCAAGGAAGATCGTGGAGTCTGGGTGGCGGCCTATGGTGGTGCGGTCGTTCTGCAGCGCGTACGTCTCGCCGGCACGGCCGCCACCACTGCGCAGGACCAACGAGGCGCCCTCCGGAAGGATGTCCTGGGGCGCCTGCGGCGTCTGCTCCTCGGCGCCCGGAACGTAGCTGGCGGTGGTCTGCGTCTGGTCGTCCTGGTCGGCCAGCAGGCTTGCGCCACAGCGCGCGCAGAAGTCGGCGCCGTCGACGTTGCGAAACCCACAGGCCGGACAGTACATGTCAGTCGTCCCTAGGCTTCTGCGCGCCTGGTGGATCCTCGCCATCTGCGCTCTGAGAGGCGCTCTGCGGACCCAAGTCGAGCGGCCCCGCCTCGCGGGCGCCGGGGCCGCGCCCCGCCAGGATCTGCGTCAAGCGCTCCAGATCGTTGCCCGAGATGAGCGACTGGCCCTCCTGGCGGCCCTGCTGCAGACGCATGACCAGCTCGGCTCGCAGGATGTCGATCTTGGCGTGCAGGATGCGCCGCTTGCGAGAGATCTCGCGCTCCTCAGCCTCGAACTGCGCGATGAGATCACGCAACTCCTCATCCGAGCGAGAGACCAGATCGACGATGTCGTCCAAGGCGCGCTCCTCACGACGGTACGGTCAGGGGTGCTAGGCTACACGATGCCTCGTAAACCTTCAAGTAGTGATTGAGGTCTAAGGATTCTGGACTACCTGACGATACTGGTAGAAAGGTGCTGCCCGACCGGGCAACGGCGCCTGCCCATCGTCCTATGCGCGGCTGCGCGGAGGAGGGGTCTTGACTGTGCGGCGCGGACTCGTCATAAGCGACCACCAGCTCGAGCGGTGTGATGCGCTGCTCTGGGAGCTCAAGGGGCTGTTGGACTGCAGCTTCCTGGGGCTGGTGAGCACCGCCGGTCAGCCCATCACGACCGCGTCCGACGAGCATCACCCCGAGACCTTCTCGTTGGCATCGCTGACAGCGAGCGCGTTCGCTGCGACGCGTCAGCTCGCCGAGATCCTCGAAGAGCGTGAGTTCACTCTGCTGTTCCACGAGGGCAGCGCCGTGAACCTGCACGTCGCCCAGGTCACCGACAAGGTCCTGCTGCTGATCACCTTTGGACGCGACGTGCCTATCGGCAAGGTGCGCCTCTACACGCAGAGGGCGACGGGCGTGCTGCGCCACATCATCGAGGAAGAGGGCGACCCCGACAGGCGCCTGGTGCTCGACGATGAGTTCGAGATGGGCATAGAGCGTGAGATGGACGAGGTGTTCCGCGAGGGTATGGATGACTGACAAGCCACCCCTTCCCCACCCCCACCCGAGGAGCGCGTGACGCATGCCACTCGTCAACTTCGCGGCGCGAGAGATCAACTACAAGCTCGTCTACTACGGTTGCGGCCTGTGCGGCAAGACGACCAACATCCAGTACATCCATCGCAAGATCAATCGCGACGTGCGCGGCAAGCTGGTGTCCATAGCCACCGAGGAGGAGCGCACGCTGTACTTCGACTTCCTGCCCCTCACTCTGGGCAGCGTGCGCGGCATGAAGACGCGGTTCCACCTCTACACCGTGCCCGGGCAGAGCTACTATAATGCTAGCCGACGCCTCGTCCTCCAGGGGGTCGACGGCGTGGTCTTCGTAGCGGACTCACAGGTCACCCGCCTGGATGAGAACGTGGAGAGCTACCTCAACCTCTGGGACAACTTGGTGGCTCAGGGCGACGACCTCTCGCGTCTGGGCTTCGTCATCCAGATGAACAAGCGCGACCTCACCGACATCTTCTCGCTCGAGGACCTCGCCGAGCTGCTGAACCACACCGGCTCTCCGGTACTCCCGGCCGCCGCCATCAACGGCATCGGCGTCTTCGAGACGCTCAAGGCGGTCTGCAAGCAGGTCATCGCTAAGACGAGTTGACCGCGGCGGTCCTCGCCGACTGAGCAGGCGGGCGGCGAGTGCAAGGCGGCCGTAGCCCTCCTCTGAAAGGGGCTCCCAGGGGCCGCCCGCGGTTTGTAGGTGAAGCCGGCCGCCCTGCCCGTCAGCCGCGCGTGCCCACGCGTTTGACCCAGTCGCGCGGCTCGTAGCGTGAGACGAAGCGGTCACGGAACAACACACGTCCGTTGGCCCGTACCGTGCGTGTCACAGTGACCGTGTAGCCTGAGCCGCCCATCTCCCACTTGACCACGCCGCCGGCCAACGAGGCGTCGTAGATGACGCGCGGGTCGGCCTGGGTGTGCGCAGGGCGGCGTACATCGCGCCGCGGGCTGGTGGTGTAGGAGACGTCGCGACGGGTGGCACCGACGATGACGACGGTGAGGGACCCCTTGCCTGTGAACGAGCGCACCATGACCGGCTTGTCGGTGGTGTTGCGGAACTTGAGGTCGGCAGATCCCCACGCCACGGCGGCGTCACGACCCAGCGGGTAGTGGTCGATGGCGAACGTGTGAGTATGACGCTCGAGCACGGGAAGCCCCGCGAAGAACACCGCGTTGAAGAGCGTCGTGCCGTACTGGCAGATACCGCCCCCCACCCCCTGCCGTAGCACGCCATCGACGATGACCGGTGCGCGGTCGAAGCCACGGTTCTCTGTACGGGGACCAAGGGTCTGGTTGAGGGAGAAGACCTTGCCAGGCCGCACGATGGTGCCGTCGACCAAGCGGGCCGCCAGGGCGATGTTGCGCGCCCGCGCCTTGTTCTGGGGCGAGTAGTAGGTCGTGTACTCCGAGCCCAGGGCGCTGAGGCCCATCTCACGCAGATCGTCGCTGCTGATAGCGGGCTCCACCGTGCGCAGACGCACACGCACAGTGCGAGCACCGCTTGACCGGGCGGCCATGTCCATGTCCTCAAGCAGCCTGTCCATGTCGAGCGCCACGCCCTCCCGGCTCTCTGTGATGGAGACGGCGCCGCCACGCACCTCGACGGTAGCCTCCACCGGCGGGCGCTCGTTCTTGCCGAAGAGACGGCGCACCAGCTCCCGCGACCGTTGCGTGTCGAAGGTGAACGCCGACACATCGGCGTCCTCGCCCTTGTTCACAGTGATCATGGTCGCCAGGACTTCGGGCTGCAGCCGGACGCGCCGCTCCTTGTACTGCAGGACGAGCGGCGCGCGCAGGCACTGGCGCACCTCCAGACGCAGTGCCTCGGCGTCGGCTGTGCTGACGTCCGGCTGCACCTGGCGCGTCGGGATGCGCCCCCGGTACTGCCGTCCTGCAGCCAGGGCGCTGAGGAGCTGCCGCTCCAGGCGGATCTCGTCGACGGCGACGCCGTCGACCGCGGGCACCACAGATCGGAAGAGCGTCGTGGAGGGAAAGAGTGTAGGATAGGGTGGGGGTG
>CAYMTC010000188.1:0-4527 GCA_964393265.1 uncultured Thermoleophilia bacterium | reverse complement strand
GTCGTCGCCGAGGCGGAGGAGCGGGGCCGGGCGAGCTAGTCACCCGGGGCGCCGGCCTCCCGGCCGGCGGCCTCGGCTCGCACCGGCGTGCCACCGGCCGGCCGCCCGGCGCGCAGCACAAGCCAGGCGCCGAGCAGCACGCCCGCGGCGCCGAGCAGCGTCACCGGCGCGGGGCGCTCGCCCAGCAGGAGGGCTGCCAGCGCGACGCCGAAGAGCGGCTCGGTGAACTGCGTCGAGGCGATGCGGCTGATGCCGCCCTTGGCGAGCGCCCAGTACCAGCCGATGTAGCCGAGCACGGAGACGAGCGTCGCGAGTGCGAGGATCGAGCCCCAGGCGGCAGCGTCCGCTTCGGGCACGCCGCCGCTCGCCAGCGACCACCCGAGCAGCGGCAGCAGCACGACGGCCGAGGACGAGATGCCCCACAGGGTGGTCGGCACCGCCGCGTAGCCGCGCTGTGAGAGCCGGGCGCCGACGACGTAGCCCATCGCGCACACCACCGACGCGGCGAGCACCAGCAGGTCGCCGACGACGCTGGCGTCGCCAGACCCGCCCGACCCGCGCCACAGGATGACGACGGCCGTGCCGGCGACGGCGATCGCGCAGCCCGCGACCCACGCCGCCGACACGCGGCGCCGCTCCACGATCGTCCCGAAGAGACTGGTGAGCACGGGCAGCGTCGCGAAGATGAGCGCCCCGTGCACAGCCGAGGTCATGTCCTGCCCGTAGGCGAAGACGAGCGGGAAGGCGATGAACGCGGCGAACCCGGAGAAGGCCAGCAGGCGACGCTCGTGCATGCCGCCCGGCAGCTTCTGGCGCGTGACCAGCGCGATCGGGAGCGCCAGGCAGCCGCCGAGCACCGTCCGCAGGATGCCGACGAGCAGCGGGTCCATCTGTCCGGTGGCGATCTTGGTGAACACCGCGGTGCCGCCCCAGACGACCATGACGACGAGCGCCACCGTGACGGGCAGCGCGAGGTGGTCGGGCTGTCGCTCTGTCGCCTCGCTCTCGAGCAGCGCGTGTCCTCGCAGTCCGCACGGCGGCGGCATCTCCACGCCGGTGGCGCCGGCCGCCGCCTCATCCCCCCGAGCCTAGCACCGCACGCTGCACGATGCTGGCGGGTCTGGCGGCGACGGCCAGGTCGCGCTCGCGTGGCGGAGGAGGGAGCCGCGCCGTCGCGATAGACTGAGGCTGGACACCGATCCCTCCCCGCCGGCGTCACGACGGAAGGACTCCCATGGACATCGCGCTCAAGTACGGCTGCAACCCGCACCAGACGCCGGCCGGCGTCACGGTCCCCGGCGAGGCCGGTTTCGCGGTGCTGAGCGGGCGGCCGGGCTACATCAACTTCCTCGACGCGCTCGGCGCCTGGCAGCTCGTGTGCGAGCTGAGGGCGGCGACCGGCAAGCCGGGCGCCGCCTCGTTCAAGCACGTGAGCCCGGCCGGCGCCGCCGTCGCCGGCCCGCTCTCCGACACGTACCGCGCCTCGCAGTTCCTCGGCGACGCCGACTACTCGCCGGTCGCCACCGCTTACGCGCGGGCCCGCGGCGGCGACCGCATGTGCTCGTTCGGCGACGTTGCTGCTGTGAGCGACGTGGTCGACCTCTCTCTGGCAAGGCTGCTGTTCGACGAAGTCTCGGACCTCATCATCGCGCCCGGTTACGAGCCAGAGGCCCTCGAGCTGCTCAAGACCAAGCGCGACGGCGCCTACATGGTCCTCCAGATCGACTCCGCCTACGAGCCTGCCGACGCAGAGACGCGCGAGGTGTTCGGCTTCACCATGACGCAGAAACGCAACGCGGCACAGGTCACCAAGGACCTGTTCGCAAGGCCGGTCGGTGCGCACGTCACCGCCGCACTGCCCGCCGACGTGCTCGAGACCCTGATCGTGGCCACCATCGCCCTCAAGTACACGCAGTCCAACTCTGTCTGCATCGCCTACGACGGCCAGGTGATCGGCATGGGCGCTGGCCAGCAGTCGCGTGTGCACTGCACCCGACTCGCCTGCGGCAAGGCGGACAAGTGGTTGCTGCAGCAGCACCCCAAGACAATGGCCCTTAGCATCAAGGCCGACCTGCCCAAGCCCGAGAAGGCCAACATCGTGGACTACTTCCTGCTCTGGGACGAGCTCTCGGACGTTGAGAAGGGCAAGCTGCGCGCTGGCCTTGAGGCCGACCCCGAACCCATCACCCGTGAGGAGCGCGCCGCGTGGATCGAAGGTATGGATGGCATCTGTCTGTCGAGTGACGCCTTCATCCCCTTCCCGGACAACCTCGACCGCGCCGCCAAGAGCAATGTGCAGTACGTCGCGCAGACCGGTGGCTCGGCCCGGGACGACGTGGTCACGAAGGCCGCTAAAGAGTATGGGATGACGATGGTGCACACGGGCCTGCGGCTGTTCCTGCACTGACCGACTGCGCTCATAGTGCGTGTTGCATTCTCGTATCGCGCATGTAACATGTACACATGGACATCGATCGACAGTGTCTTGACGAAGCGCTGATCACCCTAGGTGAGGTCCTTGAGGCGCGCGCTCTGAAGTACGAGATCGTCGCCGTCGGTGGCAGTGCCCTCATGTTGCTGGGACTGCTCAGCCGCCCAACGAGAGACCTCGACGCGCTCGCTCTCGTGGATGACGGTGCCTACATGTCTGCCGATCCTCTTCCACGACCCCTAACGGACGCGGTCGTCAGCGTCGGCCGTGCCCTGGGTCTCGCGGATGACTGGCTCAATCCGGGGCCGGCTGGACTCCTGCGCTTCGGCCTGCCAGAGGGATTCCACAAGCGCGTCGAGCACAGGCAGTACGGGGGACTTGCTCTGCAAATCGCAGGACGCTTCGATCAGATTTGCCTCAAGCTCTACGCCGCGGTCGACCAAGGGCCGGCGAGCAAACACGTGGCAGACCTGAGGAGTCTGCAGCCGACGCGGGAGGAACTCCTGACCGCAGCTCGCTGGAGCCGCACGCACGATCCTTCGGAAGGCTACCGTGAGTTGCTCGTGGCCACCCTTGGATCGCTTGGCGTAGAGGTGCGCGATGCTGACGTCTAGCGAGCAGATCACAGACCGTGCCGTCGCGCTTGCGTGGAGTCTATGGACCGAGCTGGGGGTCTCGGGTTGGCAGCGGAGCCACTCCTCGCACGCCATCGATCCAGAGCGTCTCATCCTGTTCACGGCGTTCCTTGGCGATAGAGATCCGCGCCTGCGCGAAGAGGCGACCGACTGGTGTATCGCTTACGGTCGCTACGTATCGGCGGTGCGCCTGCGGAACCTGCTCGCCGCTGAGGCACCTGGGGTCCAGGCCGTCTACGGCTGCATCGCGGCGACGGTGAACGCCCACTCGAGTCTTCGCTGGCCCGGCGCGACGGAAGCTCGTCCCTTCGAGCGCACGAGGCGCTCCAGGATCTCCGACTTCAGCGGCCCGTCGCTCGTTGTGCTGCGCCTTCGCGCGCTGGTTGGCGTGAGTGCGCGCGCTGAGGTGCTGCGCGCATTCGTCGCCGATCGATCGGCGCGTCTGTCGGCGGCAGATGTAGCCTCCGACGCAGGCTACACCAAGCGCAACGTGGCGGAAGCCCTGGAGGCTCTGCGCATGGCTGGCTTGCTGGAGGTGCGTGCCCTGCGCAACCAGCGGCTCTACAGCCTGGCCGACGCTGGATGGCCTGACTCCCTGCCCGGGTGCCTGCCCGATGTCTTCCCCAGATGGCGTAGTGTCTTCCGCATCCTCACAGGACTCATGACAGTCCTACGCCAAACCGACTCACTGCCGGCCAGAGTCCGGGCTGTGGAGGCGGCAGACCTGCTCCGCGACCTGCACGCCGACCTGCAGCAGACCGGTGTGCACCTGACCGAGGAGGAACTGGGCACGGGCGCCTGGACGACCCTACAGCGACTCAGCGACGGACTGGCGCAGGCGTGGGCCTCCGGTTCGTTCGCCGACATCCCATAGGGGCACTGCCCCTCGGCTCTTCCCCTCGGCGCGCGCTGTGGCCGCGCCCTTACCGCACGACGAGTCTGTTGCCGCCGGCCCGGCGCTGCAGGTTGCCGGCGGCGTCGGTGGCGTAGACCGTGTACCGGTAGGTGCCTCTCTTGAGGTTGCACTTCGCCCAGGCCAGCGAGACCGTCTTGTTCGTGGCTACGTTCCGGAACGTGAGCGTCTTCACGCTCCTGCCCTTGCTGGTCCTGACTCTGATCATCACTCTGGCGCCGTTGGGACTGCACGGTGTGGGGTCGGCGACCTTGATACGGAAGGTGGCTCGCCTGCCTCTGCGCACGGAGAGCTTGGCGCCGCTGGTGACCGGCGCCACGGTGTCGACGCGCACCGTGGAGCTCTGCACGGTCTCGACGTTGCCGGCGGCATCCACCGAGCGGTAGCTCACGGTGGTCTCACCCTGGGCGCTGACGATCAGGAAGGCGCCCTCGTCCCAGCTGGCGCCGCCGTCGGTGGAGTACTCGGTCGTAGCGACGCCGGAGGTAGCGTCGCTGAGATCGGAAGAGCACACGTCTGAACTCCAGTCACGAGATTACATCGCGTAT
>CAYMTC010000187.1:0-4535 GCA_964393265.1 uncultured Thermoleophilia bacterium | reverse complement strand
TGGTCAAGGGCGATATCGGCCGCATCCTCAGCATCGGCGGCGTGATGCTTGCCATCACGGTGGCGCTTGTGCTGATGGCCATCGTGGCGGTGTATATAGGCGCCCGCACGTCCATGTCTCTGGGTCGCGACCTGCGGCACTCGCTGTTCCGGAAGGTACAGAGCTTCTCCCTGGCAGAAGTGAGCCACTTCAGCACGCCTTCGCTCATCACGCGTACCACCAACGACGTCCAACAGGTGCAGATGGTGGTGCTCATGATGCTCAACGTGGTGCTCTTCGCGCCGTTGCTGTGCATCGGCGGCATCATCATGGCGGTGCGGGTGAACGTCGAGTTGTCACGGCTCATCGCCGTCGTCGTACCGCTCATGGCTCTACTCATCGGCCTGGTCGCTCGCAAGGCCGTCCCGCTGTTTCGCGCCATGCAGAAGCGCATAGACCGGGTCAACCAAGTCACCCGCGAGGCGCTGGGGGGCATCCGTGTCATCCGCGCGTTCGACCGCATAGACCACGAGCAGCGTCGCTACGACGAAGCCAACCGCGATCTCACGGCCGTGACGCTCAGGGTGAACCGGCTGTTCGCTCTCATGCTGCCGACGCTCATGGGTCTCATGAACATCTCGACGGTGGCGGTGATGTGGTTCGGCGGCAAGCTGGTCGCCGACGGCACCATGCCCATCGGCGACCTCACCGCCTTCCTCACCTACATCGTCCTCATCCTCATGGGCGTGCTCATGGCCACCATCATGTTCGTCATGGTCCCGCGTGCCGCTGCCTCGGCGGAACGCATCGCCGAGGTACTTGCCGTGGAGCCCACCGTGGTGGACCCAGCAGCACAGGGCCCGGCTCCGCAGACTCACGGTCGCGTGGAGTTCGCGGCGGTCGAGTTCCGCTACCCCGGCGCCGAGGAGCCGGTGCTTCGCGAGGTCAGCTTCAGCGTCGGGCCAGGGGAGGTCACGGCCATCGTCGGTGGCACCGGTAGCGGCAAGTCGACGCTCATCAACCTCATCCCGCGCTTCTACGACGTGTCCGCCGGCGCGGTGCTCGTGGACGGTGTCGATGTGCGCAGTCTGGAGCAGCAGGATCTCTGGCGCCGGATAGGGTTCGTGCCGCAGCAGGCGTTCCTCTTCAGCGGCACGGTGGCAGAGAACCTGCGCCACGGCGCTCCACAGGCCAGCGACGACGAGCTGTGGCATGTGCTCGAGGTGGCGCAGGCCGCCGACTTCGTGCGAGCTCTGCCCGATGGCCTGCAAGGTGAGGTCACACAGGGCGGCGCCAACTTCTCGGGCGGGCAGCGCCAGCGACTGGCTATCGCTCGGGCGCTGGCACGCCAGGCCTCCATCTACGTCTTCGACGACAGCTTCTCGGCGCTCGACTTCACCACCGATGCCAAGCTGCGTGCGGCGCTACGGCGCGAGACGCGCCAGGGCACCGTGCTCATCGTCGCGCAGAGGGTCGGCAGCATCATGAGCGCGGACCGCATCGTGGTACTGGACGAGGGCATGGTGGCCGGCGTCGGCACGCACGCTGAGCTGCTGGCAAGCTGCGAGACGTACCGTGAGATCGTCGTCTCGCAGCTTGGCGAGGAGGCGGTCGCATGAGCGCCGACGCGCCGCGCCCCCAGGGTGTGGCCAAGGCGGGGGCGCGTGGTCCGGGCTTTGGTCCAGGCCCGGGACGGCAAGGGCCTATGGGCATGTCGCTGGCGGCCGAGAAGTCGAAGGACCTGTGGGGTACGCTGAGGCGTCTGGCCGAGCGCATGCGGCCAGACGCTCTGAAGGTGGTGCTCGTGGTGGCCCTGGGTACCGTGAGCGTCGGGTTCATGGTCGCCGGCCCGCGCATCCTGGGCTCCGCCACCAACGTCCTTTTCGAAGGTGTCGTGAGCAGCCAGCTGCCGGCGGGTGTCACCAAGGCGCAGGCCGTGGAAGGCCTGCGCGCACAAGGCCACGAACAGATCGCCGCGATGCTCGACAGCATGGAATTGACCCCAGGCCAGGGTGTCGACTTCCAGCGTCTTGGTCAGCTGGTGCTCATCCTGGTGGGGGTCTACGTCGCGAGTGCCGCCTTCGGCTGGCTGCAGCAGTACCTCATGGCGGGCATCGCACAGCGCACCATGTACCGCCTGCGGCGTGAGGTCGACGAGAAGTTGGCCCGCTTGCCGCTCAAGTACTTCGACGGTCACGCCCGCGGCGACGTGCTCAGTCGCATCACTAACGACATAGACAACATCTCACAGACGCTGCAGCAGAGCTTCACGCAGATCGTGACCGCGGTGCTGACCATTCTGGGCGTTCTCGGCATGATGCTCTGGATAAGCCCCCTCCTGGCGGGTGTCTCGCTGCTCGTCGTGCCGGCGGCCGTGGTCGTCACCGCCTTCATCGCCAAGCGTTCGCAGAAGCAGTTCGCTGCGCAGTGGAAGCGCACCGGCGACCTGAACGGTCACATCGAGGAGGTGTTCACCGGCCACCAGCTCGTCAAGGTCTTTGGCCGGCAACAGGAGGTCACGGAGACCTTCGACGAGGAGAACGAAGGTCTCTACAACGCCAGCTTCAAGGCGCAGTTCATCACCGGCACCATCCAGCCTGTGATGATGATGCTCAACAACCTCAACTACGTGACCGTGGCGGTCCTGGGGGGCGTGCGTGTGGCGCAGGGCGCCATCTCGCTCGGCGACGTCCAGGCCTTCATCCAGTACTCCCGGCAGTTCACGCAGCCCATAGCGCAGACGGCCAGCATCATGAACGTGCTGCAGTCCACCGCGGCGTCGGCCGAGCGCGTCTTCGAGTTGCTCGACGAGGCCGAGGAGGAGCCGGACGCGGCCGACGCCCAAGTGTTGCGCCACACCCGCGGACACATCGTCTTCGACGATGTCTCCTTCCGCTACCTGCCCGAGACGCCGCTCATCGAGCACTTCTCGCTCGAGGTGCAGCCGGGCCAAACGGTCGCCATCGTCGGCCCTACCGGCGCCGGTAAGACCACACTCGTCAACCTGCTGCTGCGCTTCTACGAGGTCGACTCAGGCCGCGTGCTCATCGATGGCGTCGATGCTCGTCACATGACGCGCAGCGGTTTGCGCCGACTCTTCGGCATGGTGCTGCAGGACGCCTGGCTGTTCAAGGGGACCATTCGCGAGAACGTCGCCTACGGTCGCGAGGGAGCTAGCGACGCTGAGATCGAGGCGGCGGCGCGGGCCGCGCGCGTGGGGCACTTCGTCCGCACGCTGCCGCAAGGCTTTGACACGGTGCTGGACGACGAGGCCGGCAACGTGTCGCAGGGCGAGAAGCAGCTGCTTACCATCGCCCGCGCCTTCCTGGCCGATCCCGACGTGCTCATACTGGATGAGGCTACCAGCTCGGTCGACACGCGCACGGAGGTGCTCATCCAGGAGGCGATGGCGAAGCTCATGCAGCAACGCACCAGCTTCGTCATCGCCCACCGGCTCTCGACCATCCGCAATGCGGACACCATCCTCGTGCTGGATCAGGGACACATCGTCGAACAGGGCACGCACGAAGAGCTGCTCGCCGCGCACGGCTTCTACTACGACATGTACGCGAGCCAGTTCGAGGAGGCGCTCGAGCCAGCGTCCTGACCGCGCCCGTCCCGCGCGCTGCGGGCGCTCCCTACTCCTCGTCCCGCGGCTCTTGTCCTTGGGGCGGTAGCTCGTTCAGCACTGCCCAGAAGGCTCCCACCTGGCGCACGGCCTTCGTGAAGTCATCGAATCGGACCGGCTTGACGACGTACGCGTTGACGCCGAGGTCGTAACTTGAGATCAGGTCCTGCTCATGACGCGACGAGGTGAGCATGACCACCGGGATGGTGTGCAGCTTGGGGTCGCTTCGGATGACGCGCAGCAGCTCCAGACCGTCCATGCGCGGCATCTTGATGTCGAGGAGCAGGAGGGCCGGCGACTGGTGTTCGCGGTCGACGTACTTGCCCTGGTAGCGCAGGTACTCGAGCGCCTCGACGCCATCGCCGACGACCGCCACGCGGTTGGCCAGGCCGTCTTTCGCGAAGGCGGTGAGCGTGAGCTCCACGTCGTCTCGGTTGTCCTCCGCCAGGAGGATCGGTCGCAGTCGCTCCATGTCTGGTCACCTCCTGGTCGAGGGGAGTGCGAAGTAGATGGTGGCCCCGGCGTTGGGGGCGCCTTCGGCCCACGTGTGGCCGCCTAGCCGAGTGACGATGCGCTGGACCGTTGCCAGACCGACGCCTGTGCCCGGGAGGTCTATGCCGGGATGCAGACGTTGGAAGACGCCGAACATCTTGTCTGCGTACTGCGGGTCGAAGCCCACACCGTCGTCGCGCACCCAGTAGACGACCTCGTCTGCCTGCTTACGGCTGCCTACCTCGATGTGGCCCGTGGGGTGCGGCGACGTGAACTTGATCGCATTCTCGAGCAGGTTCCGCCAGACGATGCGCAGCAAGGCTTCGTCGCTGCGCACGTGCGGCAGGCGATGCACGCGAGAGGTGAGTCGCTCGCTCGGGTGCTCGGCGAGCAGCTCCGTGAGCGTGGCGTGTGCTAGGCGTCCCATGTCCACCTC
>CAYMTC010000186.1:0-4542 GCA_964393265.1 uncultured Thermoleophilia bacterium | reverse complement strand
ACACCCTATCCTACACTCTTTCCCTACACGACGCTCTTCCGATCTCTCCAGCACGGCTTGCGCTACCTCGAGCTGCCGCGCCAGATCGACATGAGCGACGTCTCCTGGGAGGACTGGTACAAGTCGGTCGTCGTGCGCATCGACATGCAGCGCTTCAAGTCGGTCAAACCCGAGTTCGCCGGAGAGGTCATCGGCTACGGCATGACCATCCCCACCAACGCGCCAGAGCCGAGCCTCGCCGAGGAGTTCGTCGCGTTCGTGCTCGGCAGCGAGGGACGTCGCATCCTGCTGGACGACCATCAGCCGCTCATAGTGCCACCTGTGGCGCAGCATGCGGAACGCATGCCGGCGGCGCTGGAGGACTTGGTCGCGATACCATGACGCCGTCCACCGCGATCCGGTGAGCGGCAGGCGGCGATGAGTCACTCCACCAAAGCGGCACGGCGACGGCCCACGGCCCTTGTGGCTGTCTTCTCCGTGCTGGGTGCTGTCCTCATCGCCCTCATCCTGTTGCCGGTCCTTGCGATGATCCTCGGCACCAGTCCGCGGTCCGTGGTGTCGGCCCTGGACGAGGGTGCAGTCCGCTGGTCGCTCTGGCTCACCGCCTACGCAGCTCTCGTCGCCACGGCCATCGCCGTCGTCTTCGGCGTCCCTCTTGCCTACGTCCTGGCACGCACCGAGTTCCGTGGCAAGCGTGTCATCGAGGGGCTCATCGATGTGCCGATCGTCTTCCCTCATACGGCGGCCGGCGTCGCGCTGCTCATGGTCTACGGGCAGGACGGCGTCCTCGGTCGTCTGCTCGCCCCCCTTGGCATCACCTTCACAGACAGCGTGCCAGGGATCGTCGTCGCCATGATGTTCGTGAGCATGCCGTTCCTGGTCGACACGGCGCGCGAAGCCTTCGCGCTCGTCGATCCGCGGTACGAACAGGTCGCCCGCACTCTGGGAGCGTCACCCGGTGTGGCGTTCCTGCGTACGACGCTGCCGATGGCCCGTCGGGGCGTCGTGTCGGGGATGGTCATGATATGGGCGCGTGGCATAAGTGAGTTCGGTGCAGTGGTGATCCTGGCCTACAACCCCAAGATCGTCCCGGTACTGGTGTACGAGCGCTTCGAAGGGTTCGGCTTGGAAGCAGCTAAGCCGGTGGCAGTCATCATCGTCCTTGTGGCTCTGGTGGCGTTCGTGGTGCTACGGGTGGTACTGGCGCCACGGCGGCGCGTGAGCGCAGCGCCGTGGCGCCAGGTAGAGAAGTGAGAGCGGTCCTGTGATCGCGCTGGAAGAGGTGCAGGTCCGCGCTGGTACGTTCCATGTCGGACCGCTCTCACTGGCTGTGAAGCAGGGCGAGTACCTGGTGATCCTCGGACCCAGCGGTGCCGGCAAGACACTCCTGCTCGAGGTGATCGCCGGGTTGCGGCCGTGCGTCGGCGGAAGGGTGCTCTTCGACGGAGACGAGGCCGCGGCACTGCCGCCGGACCGTCGCGCCGTCGGCTTCGTCTACCAGGACAGTCTGCTCTTTCCACACCTGGACGTGGCGGCGAACATCGCGTTCGGCTTGGGGCCGGCATCGGTGACGCAGTTGGCCAAGTCCGCCCTCCGTCGCGGTCGGCGGAGCGTCGACGCGCGGGTTGTCGAGGCGGCGCGGCTGGTGGGAGCGGACAAGCTCCTGGACCGCGCCGTCGACGGACTGTCGGGTGGTGAGCAGCAGCGGGTCGCGCTGGCGCGGGCGTTGGTCAAGTCGCCCAAGCTGCTGCTGCTCGATGAGCCTCTGGCCAATCTTGACCAGGCTACGCGCGAGGCCATGCAGACGATGCTGCGCACGCTGCACGCGCAGTCGCCGACGACCGTGCTGCACGTGACGCACGACTTCGAAGAGGCTGCGGTGCTCGCCGACCGGTGCGCCGTCGTGGCCGCTGGCCGTCTCCACCAGGTCGACACGCCGGCCGCGGTGTTCCGCCATCCGGCAGACGCCTTCGTCGCCACGTTCACCGCAGCGCGCAACATCTTCAGCGGCGTGGTCCAGGAGCGAGCCGCGGACGGTGCGGAGGGCACGGTCGTCCTGGACGATGGGCCGACTCTCCGCACCACTGCCCCGTGTGGTGGCCGTGTCGGCGTGGTCGTGCGGCCCGAGGACATCGAGTTGGCCATGCCGTCCACTGCTCCGGCCGACGCGGGGCAGGGCAATCTGGTCCCCGCCACGGTGACGGACATCGTGGAACACGGCAGCACAGCGCTCGTGCGCGCAGTGGGCGCAGTGCCCTTCACTGTCCTCGTCACGCGGCGGCGTCTTGACGAAGCGCACGTGAGGTCTGGGGAGTCCGTGCTGCTGCACTTCACCGCCGCGGCCGTGCACCTGTTCCCAGCCGCCGGAGCGGTGCCGCTCCTCGAAGAGCGCCTGCGACAGACCTCGTCCGTGTAGTCTGCGCGCCGTCCGGCAGCGGCGGGCGGCCCCCGGCCGGCTCGTTGGGCGCGGGCCCGGACCGGCTCGTCGCGGGCGCGCGCTCAGTCGGGAGTCGACCGGCGTGTCTCCATCCTTGTGCCGTTGTCGCGCGCTCGGGTAGAATGCTAGTGCTTCTCCGAGCGCGCGAATCCTACGGACCGACGGGTCTACGGAGCGGGCGCCGGCAGGGTACAGCGGGAAACCGCCGTGTCTCCCAGTGTGGAAAGGAGAAGGTCTCAGGACCTCTCCGCCTGTGGGGGGTCCTTTCTGGATCTCCCGGGCGGCGGTCGTGGACCAGGCGGTACCTGCTCCTGCGGGGCCATCGTCGCGGCAGGCGTGCTCAGGATTCTTACCCCCTCCCTGCGCGAGGAGAAGCACGTCGTCATTCAGTCCCGGGGACAATCTCCGCAAGCGAGACGGCTCTCGTTTGCCTGTAGGGCGCAGAGGGAAGCTCTAGCAGAAGTGGCGCACAAGGCGTGCGTGGCTTGTCGGGCGCCGGGACCTCGACGCCGTCGGCCTAAGGAGGTAGCCAATGGCTCTCAGCGCGCGCAACCAGATCAAGGGGACGGTCAAGAGCATCGTGCTGGGCGAGGTGATGGCCGAGGTCCTCGTGGCGACGGCAGGCGGCGAAGTGCTTGCAGCTGTCATCACACGTCACTCAGCCGAGGCGCTCCATCTACGGCCAGAGGACGAGGTGACGGCTGTCGTCAAGGCCACTGAGGTCATGATCCAGAAGTGATCTCGCTCGGGGGGCGCCGTGGGCGCGCACGCGGTACACTTCCAGGTACGCGCCGTCGGCGCCCCTTACGATGACTGTGCATCCGCCAGAGACAGTGCCCGACGCAGGCCCGCCACCCGATCATCGGGTGGACTACCTGCGTCTGTCCATAACTGACCGCTGTAATCTTCGCTGCCGCTACTGCATGCCGGCCGACGGCGTGCCCGTCTTGCGGCACGACGACATCTTGTCGTACGAGGAGCTCGTCGAGTTCACGCGTGTGGCGGTGAGCATCGGCTTCTCCAAGGTACGCATCACAGGCGGCGAGCCGCTCGTGCGCAAGGGGTGCCCAGGCTTCGTGGCGATGCTCGCCGCTATCCCGGGCGTCCACGACCTCTCGGTGACCACGAACGGTATCCTGCTGCCCCGCTATGCAGGCGCACTGCGCAGGGCTGGGCTGCACAGGGTCAACATCAGCATCGACAGCTTGCGCCCCGACCGATATGCAGAGATCACGCGGGTCGGCCGTCTTGAAGACGCCATGGCCGGGCTCGAGGCCGCCTTCCGCGAGGGGTTCGCCCCGATCAAGGTGAACACCGTGCTGCTCGAGGGGATAGAGGATGAGCTGGCGGAGTTCGTCGCCCTCACGCGTGACCGCGAGATCCATGTCCGCTTCATCGAGTACATGCCGGTAGACCGGCGCTCCTCCCTGTCCCAGACGCTTGTGCCAGCTGGGCTCATTCTGGAGCGCCTGCGTAGTCGGTACGGCTTGGAGCCTGTCGAAGGGCCGTATGGCCACGGACCGGCCGTGTACTGGCGTGTTCCCGGAGCACTCGGCACGATCGGCTTCATCGCTGGGGTCAGTGGTCACTTCTGCGCCACGTGCAACCGGCTCAGGCTCACCGCCGACGGGCGTCTGCGCACCTGCCTGTTCTCGGGCGCAGAGACCGACGTGCGGCCGCTCATCTCGCAGCCTGGCCAGCTCAAGGTGGCGTTGCTGGAGGCGCTCGCCTCCAAGAGGTTCGACCGCCACGCCGAGACGCTCTCCAATCAGCGTTTCATGTCGCAGATCGGCGGGTGATCACCGCGGCTGCGTCGCTCCGTATCGCGATGCGGGAGGGTGTGTGAACGGCGGACCCAGGGACCGTTCTACTCCGGAGGAGAGCATGATGGGGGGTCTCACCCACCTCGATGAGCGCGGGCGCGCCAGCATGGTCGACGTGGGTGACAAGCAGGTCACCCGGCGCGTTGCGCGTGCTGAGGCTAGAGTCCGCATGGCACGCGCCACGCTGGATCTCCTCCTCGATGAGGCGGCCCCCAAGGGCGACGTCGTCGCGGCGGCTAGATCGGAAGAGCACACGTCTGAACTCCAGTCACCGCTCATTAT
>CAYMTC010000185.1:1368-4550 GCA_964393265.1 uncultured Thermoleophilia bacterium | reverse complement strand
ACTACGTGTGCAATGGAGCGGTGCTTGTGCCTGCGTTCGGCGATCCGAACGACGCGGTAGCTCAGGAGCGGCTGGCGGACCTGTATCGGGACCGCGAGGTAGTGCTCCTTCCGGTGGGCCGCGAGATAGAGCTAGGCGGCGGCAACATCCACTGCATCACGCAGCAGCAGCCTGCCGTCGCGGCCCGCGGAGTGGGCGCGGCGGCGACCATGCAGGCGGGCTAGAGGCCTGGCTGCCACGGCGGCCACGTCTCTGGTGCGCCCATGCTGCTCACGAGCCGCTCCCAACCGGGCCCGCCAGAAGCCGGGTCGTCAGAGATCTGCACCGACCGCATGAGCTCGTAGAAGGCGGTCTTGAGTGTGCAGGGCACCGCGCCGGCGCGCTCCATGCGCCGCAGCGCGGGCCCCACGTGCGGCTCGCTGCTGAACAGGCAGTCCTCCAAGAGGAACACCTGGAAGCCCGCCTGGAGCAGCGAGAGGACGGACTGCAGGACGCACACATCGGTCTCGGCGCCCGCCACCAGAAGTCGCTGGCGACCTAGGGCCTCGATGCTCGCCGTGATGTCCTCGTGACCGCAGCAGTCGAACGTGCGCTTCTCATGGCGTACACCGTGCGCCGGCCAGAGGGCCTCGCAGCCCGCAGGCAGCTGGCCGTTGCGTTGCGGGTTCTCGAAGGTGGCGAGCAGCGGCAGCCGGAGGCAGCCAGCCATGAGGAGCAGCTTCTCCAGACGCAGAAGGAGCGGCAGGCGGGGACCGGCCATGATGTCGACGAAGCCCGGCTGGGCGTCGATGAGCACGACCGCCGGCGCAGCGAGACGCGGTGGCTCCGACCGGCGCACGCCGTGGGCGTCGTCACCGATGGAGCGGAAGTCTGGAGATCCGGTGCTCATCACAGAAGCTCGTGGGATCGCTCGCCGAGGTAGTCGACGAAGGCGGTCGCGGCGTGGGACAGCGAGCGCCGCCGGCTGTAGACCAAGCTGAAGTACCGCTCTATGTGGAAGTCTTGGAGACGCGCGACCGAGAGAGTGCCGGCGGCCACCTCGTTTGCCACGGCGTACTTGCTGAGGTAAGTGATACCGGCTCCAGCCATGACCGCGTTCTTGACCGACTCGTTGAGACCCATCTCGAAGACGAGGTCGAGGTCGTCCTCCCGGATGCCCCGCTCCCGGAGCTGCCGTTCGACGACGTCGCGTATGCCGGCGCCCCGCTGCTGGACGACGAGCGGGGCGCTGCGCAGCTCGTCGAGAGTGACGTCGTCGCGACCGGCCCAGGGGTGGTCCGCTCGGCAGACCATGACCACCTCGTCGCGCGCGAGCCGTTGGACTACCAAGTCACGCTCGTGCGCCACCGCGCCGACCACGCCCAGCTCCAAGTCCCTGGCCAGCACCTGCTCGATGACCTCGCGCGTGTCGGTCACGCGTAGTGACACCTGTACCCTGGGGTGACGTGCGCGGAAGTCGGCGATGAGGGTAGGCAGGATGTGCTCGCCAGGGCCTGTCGACGCGCCCACGTCGACGCGACCGGCCAGCAGCTCACTGAGGTCGTCGATCTCGCGACCGGCGTCCTCGAAGTCGTCGAGCATGTGCCGGGCGTGCCGGTAGAGCACCTGCCCGGCGTCGGTCGCGGTGACCTCTCGGCCGCCCCGGTCGAGCAAGCGGGCCTGGAAGTGCTCCTCCAGGCCGCGCACCTGTTGGCTGGCTGCGGGCTGGGTGATCCCCATCTCCTGGGCGGCGAGCGAGAAGCTGCCGAGCTCCACTACCCGGCAGAAGAGCGCCAGATGCCTGAGTTCCATGTGGTCAGCCTGCCCTGTCGGCTTGCCGGAAGGCCGTGGTCTTCATGCGTCTGCGCCGGTCAGAGCCGCTGGACGATACCTTCGAGGACCTTGCGCGCGTGGTCTGTCACTTCCTCATAGAGGCTGCGGCCGTTTGCATCCATGGCCACGATCAGCGGGCCGAAATCCTTGACGCGGAACTTCCACAGGCACTCAGGCATGAGCTCCTCGAATTCCACCTCTTCGATCTCCTCGATCTGGGTGGTCTCGAGCGCTGCTGCGCCTCCCGTGATGGCGAAGTAGACACCGCCGAACTCCTGCAGGACCGGCAGTGAATCGGCCAGCAACCCACCCTTGCCGATGATGGCGCGCACGCCGTACTGCTCCATGAGGCCACGTGTGAAGCGGTCCATGCGAGCACTGGTGGTGGTGCCGATGCAGAGCTTCTCGTAGCGGCCGGGGCCCAGCTTGCGCACGTTGGGCGCAGTGTGGATGAGAACGCTGCCACGGAGATCCATGCGCGGCTGCTCGCCGCGGTCGAAGATGGCGATCTGGGTGGCGTCTCGGATGCCGATGACTGTGCCATCGAGGCGGACCTTCTGGCCTACGGAGAGCCCACGGAGGGCGTCGAGGTCGTCGATGGGGAACGTGAGGTGACGCTCGCTGGACATGACGCGCTCCTCTCAGAAGCCGTAGCGTACGGACCCGTCCGCACCTATCAAGGCGCTTGAGCGACGGGCCGCCCAGCACTGCAGGTTGACCGCGACAGGGTTCTGGGTGATGTGGGTGTGTGCATGTTCGATGTTGAGCCCAAGGATGGTGGTGCGGCCGCCGAGGCCCATGGGACCGATCCCAAGCTCATTGGCGGCTGCCTCCAGCTCCTCCTCGATAGCGGCGATGAGCGGGTCGTCGTTGCGCTGGCCGAGCGGACGCAGAAGGGCGCGCTTGGCGAGCGCTGAGCAGAGGTCGCTGGTGCCACCCAGGCCCACGCCGACCACGGTCGGTGGGCAGGGCTTTGGCCCGGCTTCGACGATGCATTCCAGGACGAAGCGCTTCACGGCTGTGACGCCGTCGGCGGGCACGAACATCTTGAGGAAGCTCATGTTCTCTGAGCCCGAGCCTTTGGGCAGGCACGTGAGCTTGATGCCGCCCCGGGTGAGACCTAGTTTGGCGGCCTCGTCGTCGTCGAGGAACTCGTAGTGCATGACCGGGATATGGCGGCCAGTGTTGGTCATGGTGTTCTTGCGGGTGACCGGATGGACGGCGTTGGGCCGTAGCGGGTGCTCGACCGTGGCTCGTTCTATCCCCTTGCGGATGGCAGCGTGCACCGCGGCCAAGTCGTGAGCGCAATCGTGGGAGGCCTGTACCCAGAAGACGGCGGTCCCTGTGTCTTGGCACACCAGCATGTCCTC
>CAYMTC010000185.1:0-1358 GCA_964393265.1 uncultured Thermoleophilia bacterium | reverse complement strand
ACACTCTTTCCCTACACGACGCTCTTCCGATCTGCATGTCCTCGGCCTCTGCGACATCGAGGTTCTGCAGGATGATGTCGAGCGTCTCCACGCCGGTCGCCGAGGACTCTTGGGCACGGGCTCTGCGCAGGGCGTCTTTGACATCGGGAGGCACCAACTTCAGCGCACGTATGTAGAGCTGCTTGGCGGCCTCCTCGACCACCGCTGGAAGCTCGCTCTGAGGTCGATCCCCGGCGGTGCCTGTGTGCATTGGGTGACTCCTGGTCCGGGGCGTGGCGTTCTCCTTGGGACGAGGCATTCGGGAAGCCACTGCCCGCCACCACGAAGTGGAGGCGTCGCGATTCTACCGGATGCGCGATACACGCAGCCGGGAGGGGGCTCCGCGATGAGCAGCCGGGGCAGGGCGGCGCGATGAGCGACGACGCCCAGAAGAAGAGGTCAGCGCGGCTGATGGCCACGGAGCGGCGGCGGGAAGGGGCTATGATGAGACGGCAGTCGCAGGAGGAGGACGCCGGTGGATGACTCTGTACGCACGCCGCTCTACGTCGTCGGGGCGGGCGGCTTCGGCCGCGAGATCGCGTTCCTCGTCGAGGACATCGAGCGAGCGGCGACGTCGCGTCAGTGGGACATGCAGGGCTTCCTCGACGCGCGTTGGTCAGAGCTGGGGTCCACCTGTGGGGCCTACCCTCTGCTGGGTGACCTCGACGTGATCCTGCGCGGCGGTGGCCAGCGAGCGGCGGCGGTCGGCGTGGGCTGGCCGCGAGGACGTGAGGCGGTGTACCGCCGCCTGGCCGGCGTGACGGGTGTGTCGTTGCCCACGTTGATCCACCCGACCGTGGTCTACGACCAGGACGGGGTGGAGTTCGGTGAGGGCACGCTGGTCACGGCAGGCTGCATCTTGACCACTGCCGTACGGGTAGGTGTCTGCACTGCGCTGAACCTGGCGTGCACGGTCGGCCACGACGTCAGTATCGGTGACTTCTGCGTGCTGAACCCGCAGGTGGCGGTATCAGGGGGAGTCACCATCGAAGACGGCTGTCTGGTCGGTACCGGCGCTGTGATCCTGCAGAATCTCCACATAGGCGCCGGCGCGATCGTGGGCGCCGGCGCGGTCGTCACTCGCGATGTCCCGCCGGGCGCCACTGTGGTGGGCGTGCCGGCGGCCTCGATCTCTCGCCGCACGACACAGGTAGAGGAGGACGTGGGCTAGCTCAACAGCCGCATGACTGGGCAGGCGGCCGTGCACCTAGTCTGCCTGCGGCGGCTGCTGAGACCGCGGCCATGAGGACCCAGACGGTGGGGTCCTAGATCGGAAGAGCGTCGTGTAGGGAAAGAGTGTAGGAGAGGGGGTTGGGGGG
>CAYMTC010000184.1:0-4556 GCA_964393265.1 uncultured Thermoleophilia bacterium | reverse complement strand
GATAATGAGCGGTGACTGGAGTTCAGACGTGTGCTCTTCCGATCTCATGTCTGACCTCCCGGATGCCGACTGAGTGGCTGATGCGACGAGTCGCGCACCTCACCAGAGCAGATGCATACCACCGGTGAGATCGTGCGGTCTCCGACGCAGCGTGGCCGAGTGTACCGGTCGTGCGGACACGCGTTCAAGGAGGGGTCTCGGGCTTGTCGACTGTGGTCACAACCGGACGTGGTGCGAGGAAGAAGGATGCTCGCCGGGCGCCTTTCCAGCGGCCTGCGGATAGGCGCCCGACCTATGCGGTCACGCGCCCCGACCCCCGCTGCGCCGCCGGCCAGGATGTGCGTGAACGCGGTCGCGGTGGGGCGTCGCCGCCGCGAGACAGACTACCGACGGATCCTGCCTACCGTTGGCTGCTCGCGGCGGTGTTCCTTGCCAGCCTGGGCTCATGGATGCAGAGCTGCGCCGCCGCCTGGCTCATGACCGAGATGAGCGACGACGCGCGCCTGGTGGGAGGCGTGTACGCGGCTACGACCTTCGCGCTCTTCCTGGCGTTGGCGCCGATCGGAGCGTTGGCGGATCTCGTGGACCGCCGGCGTCTGGCTCACGGGACGGCGCTGCTGCTCGCAACGGTGGCAGTCGGCTTGGCTACGCTGGCGCTGCTGGGCCTTCTGGACCCCATGCTGCTTCTCGCTCTGCTGTTCATCTCCGGGCTTGGGGAGGCCGCGCTGGCGTCCGGACTGCCGCTGGGGGGTCAGGCACACCGGAGCGCCGCCGGCCAGCGCTGGGGTGCGCCGGGCTTCTCCATCACGACAGGACGGGCGGGAGGATCGGCGGCTGGTGGGCTGGCGCTCTCCGCGGCGGGGGCGGCGGCCGTCTTCCTGGCATACGCGGCGGCTCTGCTGGCCGTGGGGCTCTCGCTGCGGCGACTGCCGCCCGACCGTGTCCTCGACCGCCCCTCGCCGCGCCGGGTCTCGGCCGCTCTGGCCGCCGGTGTGGCCACCGTGGCGCAGACACCCAGCGCCCGGAACCTGCTGGCGCGCGGCGCAGGCTTCGCTTTCGGCGCCAGTGCGCTCTGGGCGCTGCTCGTCGTGGTGGTCCGCGAGGACTTGCGGCTGGGGGCGTTGGAATTCGGCCTGCTTCAGGCCGTGTCGGGTCTGGGTGCTGTGGCGGCCGTCGTCTGCTTGCCGCGTCTGCCAGGACGCTGGTCTATAGGAAGTGTAGGAAGCGCGTCAGCCATGGTGTACGCCGGCGCGCTGGCAGCACTCGCGCTGGTGCGAGGGCCAGTCGCAGTGGCAGGCTGCCTGCTCGTCGCCGGACTGGCATGGTTCACAGTGGTCTCGGTGTACCTGCTCGGCGCGCAGCAGTGTGTGCCCGCTGAACTGCGTGCACGTGCCTTGGCCATCCACGTGAGCCTGGTCTACCTGGCGGTGGCCGTCGGCAGCATGGTGTGGACCCATCTGGCCGAGACAGGCGGGCTGCGCAGCACAGTGCTTGTGGCGGCGGCGACAGTCGCCGGTGCCACTGTGGTGACGGCCTGGCTGCCTGTGGGTCGCCTACGACGCTGGAGGTCTGGCTAGCAGGCTGCCGGAGTGCTGGGCAGACGGCTAGACATCCAGGATGCGGGCAGCGAGGATGGCCGCGTTGCGGGCGCCGTTGATGGCCACGCAGGCCACTGGGACGCCGGGCGGCATCTGTACGATGCTCAGCAGGGAGTCCAAGCCTCCTAGGTCACTGGTCTTGATGGGCACGCCGATCACCGGGACGTTCGTGTACGCGGCGATGACTCCGGGGAGGGCGGCCGCCTTGCCGGCGCCGGCGATGATGACCTTGATGCCCCTGGCATGCGCTCCCTTGGCGTACTCGGTGACCTTGTCTGGTGTGCGGTGGGCGGAGAGGACCTTGACCTCGTACGGTACCTTACGCGTGGCGAGCTCCGTCGCGGCTGCCTCCATGACCTCGCGGTCGCTCTCGCTGCCCATGATGATGCCTACCAGCACTGGGCTGCTGTCCATACTCTCCAACAGGACCTCGACCTCCGTTTGCGTCTCCTCCATGGCTCTGTCTCTCCGGGTCGGCGGTGCTTCAGCCAGCTTGGCCTTGTGGAGCAGTGGTCACGAGGACCATCCGCTCGGGAACAGCTTTGTCTGACCGCGCTCGGCGGCGACTGCACGCTCCGCTATGTCGGTGCGGGACTGCATGCCCGTGAAGGTGATGTGGGCCAGGCCTTCATAGGCGCGCTGGCGCGCCGCTGCGAAGTCGGCGCCCAGCGCGCTCACGGCCAGGACGCGGCCGCCGGCAGTCACCACTGTACCGTCGTCCGTGTCGCCCCACTCTGTGCCGGCGTGGTACACGGTGACATCGTCCAGCGCAGCGGCGGAGTCCAGCCCACGGATCACGTCGCCCTTGGAGCTTGACTCGGGGTAGCCGCGCGAGGCCATGACGACTGAGACGCAGGCCTGCGGCTTCCACGCCAGATCCACGCCGGCCAGCTCGCCGTTTGCCGCGGCGAGGCAGAGCGCCAGCAGGTCGCTCTCTAGACGCGGCAAGATGGCCTGCGTCTCGGGGTCGCCGAAGCGGACGTTGAACTCCAGCACTTTGAGACCCTCGTCGGTGATGATGAGCCCGCCGTACAACACGCCTCGGAAGTCCACGCCGCGTGCGCGGAGTGCCGCCACCACCGGTGTGAAGACCGTGTCCATGGCGATGTCTATCTCACGTGCTCCGAACCCGGGGACCGGGCAGTAACTCCCCATGCCCCCAGTGTTGGCTCCTTCGTCATGGTCGAAGATGCGCTTGTAGTCTTGAGCCGGGGCCATCGGCACGATGGTGCTGCCGTCGCAGAGCGCCAGCAGCGAGACCTCCGTGCCCTCGAGGTACTCCTCGATGAGGATGCAGTCGCTCGCTTCTCCGAACCGCCGGTGCTGCAGGTTGTCGATGACGGCCGCGCGAGCCGTCTCGAAGTCGCGCGCTATCACTACCCCTTTGCCGGCCGCCAGGCCGTCTGCCTTCACGACGAGCGGGTATGTGTCCTGCATCTCGAGGCAGCGGAGAGCATCGTCGATGTCGTCATGGCGACTGAAGCGCCCAGTAGGCGCCTTGGCTGTGTACATCACGTCTTTGGCGAAGAGCTTGCTGCCCTCGAGCTGTGCCGCCTCGCGGGTGGGGCCGAAGACGCGCAGGCCTTCTTCCTGGAAGGCGTCGGCCAGTCCGGCCACTAGAGGGGCCTCTGGCCCGACGACGGTGAGGTCGACGTGCTCTCTGCGGGCAAAGGCGAGCAGCCCGGCCAGGTCCTCGGCCCCGACCGGCAGACGCTCGGCCTCGGCAGCCGTGCCGGCGTTGCCGGGAGCGCAGAAGAGCTGCGGCGAGAGAGGTGACGAAGCGAACGCATGGATGAGGGCGTGCTCTCTCCCACCGCCGCCGACGACCAGGACCTTCATGCCACACCCCCGGGGCCGTGGGACGACAACGAGACGGTCCGTGACCGCACACAGAGACGGGCACGGTGGCGGCGCAGCCAGCAGCTGCGACCGACGGCGCCGCTACCTGACGAGAAGTTCGCGGACCGTGGCCAGTCTACCGGCGGCTCACCTGGGGGGCAACGGCGGGGACGCCTCCTGGTGGGCCGATGCTTGGCTGGTCAGCGGAAGTCGCACCGTGAAGGACGCTCCGCCGTCCTGGGGTGTGACGGCGTCCACGCGGCCTCCGTGTGCCTCGACCACCGCCTTCACGATCGCCAAGCCCAGGCCCGCTCCTCCCGTGGCGCGTCCGCGTGAGGCGTCGAGCCGGGAGAAAGGCTCGAAGACCATGGCCAGCGCATCGGGCGGCAGGCCGGGTCCGTGGTCGCGGACGCTCAGCGTGGCCCAGTCGCCACTGGTGGCGAGCGACATCTCGATGGGCGTGCCGGCAGGGGTATGGCGCAGAGCATTCGCCAGCTGATTGGCGACGACTTGGAGCAGACGATCGGCATCGCCGATCAGGGTGAGTCGAGAGGGCGTGTCGAGACTGATGGTGCGGTCCGGGTCGGCTGCACGCGCGTCGTGAGCCGCGTCCGTGACTATGCCGACCAGGTCGACGGAGTCGCGCGCCAAGGGTCGATCGGCGTCGAGCCGAGCCAGCAGTAGGAGGTCGTCGACGAGCACACCCATGCGGCGCGCCTCCTCCTCGATGCGCCGCATGGCCGTCTCCAAGTCGGCTGGGCGGCTGTCTGCTCCGCGACGGAAGAGCTCGGAGTAGCCGCGGATGGAGGTGAGGGGCGTGCGCAGCTCATGTGAGGCGTCAGCAAGAAAGCGTCGCAGGCGCTGCTCGGACGCTTCCTGCGCGGCGAAAGCCTGCTCGATGCGGCCGAGCATCTCGTTCAGCGCCAAGCCGAGCCGGCCGACCTCGGTGGTACTGTCGGCCGGCTCCACACGGCGGGGGGGGTCTCCCCCGCCGGGCACGACCCCCGCCGCTGCCGTGCGGGCCTTCGAGATCATGCGCCAGCGCCACGCCCACCAACGCTGACGCCGCCCGGATCGATCGGCGGCGCCGCGGCCAGGCGCCACGCCAGGTGGAATTCC
>CAYMTC010000183.1:0-4562 GCA_964393265.1 uncultured Thermoleophilia bacterium | reverse complement strand
CACCCTATCCTACACTCTTTCCCTACACGACGCTCTTCCGATCTCGCGGCCGCCCAGATGGACCGTCCGCGCATCGAGCTGCGCAACCGCTTCGGCGAGGTGGTGCCGGTGCCACGGGCCGGCGCCAAGACTTGGCTGCGGCGGCCGTTGCAGGAGGACGAGGTCTCGTGCGACTGGGGTGCCTTCGTTGAGCACGGCGTCCAGGCGTTGGCGGCCGAGCTGTCGCAGTGCACGCCGGCCACGGAGGGGCGCTTCCTAGGGCCGGAGGCGGAATTGCCGCCGTCTGCGCGCACGCTGGTCGAGCAGACGCTGACGCGTCTGCGCGAGATCAGCGGCGCCGACTACCGAGCCCTCACCGAGCAGGCGCTGCCGGCGTTGGCGCAGCGTGGCGTCGCGCAGCGCGCCGCGGCGCTGCGCGTCCTGACCGAGTTGCGCAAGCGCGTCGTGTTCGCCGACCTGGGCGGCAAGGCCCTCTCGACGATCGAGTACCTCACCGACGGAGGTCGTGACGCCGCCGGCGTAGCCCAGGGCGGCATCTACCGCGTCCTCGACGGCGTACCGCCGCTGCTGCAGGCGCTGGCTCCTCAGACGGGTGCTGCGTCCTCGGCGTCCGGCGCAGCGGCCGACATCGGTCGCTGGGGCAGACTCACGCTGCATACCCGCGACGACCTTCTGCCGCCCACCGATGCAGCCCGAGACGTGCTGGTCGTAGACTTCGCTGGCTTCGTCGGCGAGTCGTTCGGCTCCGACTGTGCTTCACGCTTCCTGTCCGACGCCGTGCGCATGGGCTGGCGCTCCGTGATCGGCTACGGGTTCACAGGCGGCCCCCGCTACGTGGGCACCAACCTCGGCGATCCGGAGGGCGCTCCGGCGCAGGGCGTGGAGCTCGAACTCTACGGGCGCGAGTGCGGCGACTTCCTCGGCGCGCTGCTGGAAGGTGCCCATATCTGGCTCTACGGCCAGGGCCAGAGCCACGTGGGCATGAAGGCCGACTCAGGTTACCTGTTCGTGCTGCAGGACGGCCTCAACACCTGCTGCTACGCTGCCCACGGAGGCACGTTGAACATCTGGGACTCGGGCTCCCGCTTCGCGGTGGCCGGGCAGAACCGCGTGCAGGACGCCCAAGGACAGCCGGTGGCGGAGGGTTTCCAGTCCATCCACTTCGGCTCGCCCAACGAGTACGCGTTCGAGTACCTCATGTCCGGGGGCGAGAGCTCCCTGCACGTCGTGATGGGGTTGGCCAAGCCGGACGGCCGCGGCGAGCTCACCCTGCGGCCGCGGCCGTACCTGGGCAAGTTCTTCATGAGCGGCGCGGCGGCTGGCCGCGTGGTCGTCTTCGACCCGCGCCGCTCACTGCACCCCGACCAGTACGCCGGCAACGAGGTCACACCCATCGGCGACGACCTGTGGAGAGGGCGACTGGGTCCCTTCATCGCCCGTGAGGCGCGCCGTCGCGGGGCGCCCATCCGTATCGAGGGCGATCAGGTCATGGTGCGCCTCGACGGCGAGTGGCGGCGCTGGCGCTACGACGAGGCGTTCGTGCAACTCGTGCCACACACTGTGGCCCGTGCGCTGCGCAAGCGCGGTGTGGTGCCCGAGCAGTTGGAGCAGATCGTCGAGGAGTAGCCGCGCCGCCGCAGCCGCCCGTGCGCACAAGCATCCCACCCGGTTCGGCAGGACTCGTGCAGCGGCTGTGGAACGTTCGCTCATGCTGCGTCCGCGGCGCCGCTGCGTCGGCTCTGCCAAGATGCGCGCCAGACCGGGGACGCCAGACCACAGACAGACGGGGACACGATGCTCGACGACCCATCCGGACGCGATGACGACATCCTAGACCTCACGCCTCCTGCTGAGCCGCAGGACGACGCCGCGGACGTCGGCGGTGCCGCGGCGGCTGGCCGGCCGCATGCCCAGGGTGCCGACGTGAAGGTGGGCGCAGGGGCAGCTGCCGTCGCGGTGGCAGGCGACGACGCTCGCGATCTGCTGGCCGGACTGGACGAACGCATACCGCGCTGGATCGTCCGTCTCGTCGTCGCCGTGGTGCTCGGCGTGTTCGTCGTGTACATCAGCGGCATGGCGGTGTCGCGACTGCGCGACCTGCTGGCGGCCACAGTGGCGTCGCTGTTCATCTCGTTCGCCCTCGAGCCCGCCGTGAACTGGCTCGCCGAGCACGGATGGAAGCGGTGGGTCGCCACCTTGGTGGTCGTGCTCCTCGTGCTCATCATCCTGCTTGCCTTCATCGCCTCGATGGTGCCGCTGATCATCGCTCAGGTGCAGGAGCTGATCGGCGACATCCCTGGATGGATAGAGAGGATCAGCGAGTTCAGCGAGCGCGTGTTCGACCGGCCTATCTCCAACGAGTGGATCACCGACCAGATCAGGAAGCTCGACACCCGGCTGGCCGCCTTCGGCGCCGACATGGCCAAGAACGTGTTCGGTGTGGGTGTGCAGCTCTTCAAGTTCATCTTCTTCGGCTTCACGGTGGTCTTCTTCACCTTCTACCTCATCGCCGATGCCCCACGGTTGCGGCGCTGGATCTGCTCGATGATGCGCCCCGACCGGCAGCGGCGCGTGCTCTGGGCGTGGGAGACCGCCATCGACAAGACAGGCGGCTACATCTACTCGCGCGCGATCATGGGCGCCATCGCGGCGGTGCTTATGTTCGTCGTGCTCGAGATCCTGGGAGTGCCGTATCCGCTACCGCTGGCACTCTGGACGGGCATCTTCAGCCAGCTCATCCCCACCATCGGGACGTACATCGCTGCCGTGCTGCCGCTGTTCGTGGCGTTGCTCCACCGGCCCATCACGGCGCTCGTCCTGCTCATCTACATCATCGTGTACCAGATCCTCGAGAACTACACGCTGGCGCCCAAGGTGAGCGCCCGCACCATGCAGATACACGCCGGCATCGCCTTCGCTGCGACCATCGCGGGCGCCAGCCTCTTCGGCGTCATCGGAGCCTTTCTCGCCCTGCCGGTGGCAGCCATCCTGCAGGCCGGCGTAGAGACGTACGTGTCCCAGCACCAGGTCGTCACCAGTCATCTCACCGGGGACGCGGCGGCCGACCTCGGCAAGCTACGGCCGCCGCGGACACGCGTGGGCTGGCGCGTGCGCGTCCAGCGCGCCAAGGATCGCGTATGGCGCCGCAGACCTCCGGGCGGCGAACCGCCGCAGACGCCCGGGTGAGCGCGGCGTACGTCGCCCCCACGGCGCCCTGAGCGGCGGTGGCGAACTGCCGCAGATGCGTGGGTGAGCGTAGCGGTCGCCGCACTTCCATAATACGAGCTTCACATTCGCCTGCCATACTCCCGTCTGCATCCGCTTGGGCGCGTGGTCCTGGGCGGTCTCTGAGTCGCAGGTCCTTGCGACGCACCAGCGCCTGCTCTGGCGCGACGCACAGGGCGTACAGGGCAAGAAGGACGAGCTCATTCGACCACATCGGGCAGAGAGAGATGAGCGTGAGCACGGAGCCATCGCCCAGCGTGGGCTGGCGCTGTTCCTAGGTGCGTTCGCCGTGGTGAACGCCCTCGCCACGCTCCGGGGAAGGGGCTTCGGTCAGAACGTCCTGTGGATAGATCCCCGCCCGCTTCCTGACTGGGCTGGGCAACCACTCCTGTTCTTGGCCGGTGCGCTCCTGGTCAGCTGGTGTCTGTGGCCGCGCCTCAGCGCTTGGCGAGGTCGGGTCACCTTGGCGGCGGTCGTCCTGCTCGGCGCCGTCGCCGTGTGGAACGTGCTGGGTTTCTACCGGGCCTGGGTCTCGGGAGACGTCGACCCGGCTGTGCCGCTGCCCCTCTCTGCCCTAGTGCTGGCGGCGGCGGTCTGGATCGGGTGGGCTGTCTGGCGGCCGGCTCCCAGGCGCACGCCGGCCGCCGCCTGGCTGGGCATCGGCGCGGTGGCGCTCGTGTCGGCCGCGGCGTTCCCTCTGCTCCTCATGGCGTTCTTCGGTACGACCAGCTACGCGCAGCGCGCGGACGCTGTCGTGGTCTTCGGTGCGCAGGTGGACCAGAGTGGCGCACCGACGCAGTCCCTTGCCGACCGCGTTCGCGAGGGCGCTCGCCTCCAGCGCGACGCTGTGGTACCGCTGGTCATCGTGTCGGGTGGTCGAGGCGATGGTGGGCGCCACGAGTGCGACGCGATGCGGGACTACGCGGAGCGCCTGGGCGTGCCGTCGCAGGCGATCGTCGAAGACAGAGGCGGCGTCAGCACGCAAGCCACCGTCGATGACACAGTGACGCTGTTTCGTCGCGACGGTGTGCACGACGCGCTGGTGGTGAGCCAGTTCTACCACTTGCCGCGCATCAAGATGGCCTACCAGCGGGCCGGCACAGATGTGCGTACCGTGCCGGCCCCCGCGCAGCGCTACATCAAGCAGACGCCCATCATCGTGGCGCGCGAGATCCCCGCCTTCTGGCTCTACTACCTGCGCGGCCTGGTCAGCTGAGGCCGACCTGCACCGGTGTACCGCGTGCGCTGACGTGTCACGGCCGGATCAGCTGCGGTCTACCTGGTCACCACCAACGTCTTGGTGCCGATGGGGCTGCGCTGGTTGTTGCCGGCGCGGT
>CAYMTC010000182.1:3104-4574 GCA_964393265.1 uncultured Thermoleophilia bacterium | reverse complement strand
ACACCCTATCCTACACTCTTTCCCTACACGACGCTCTTCCGATCTACGGAGCGCGCAGTGGCCTCCTGCTGCGGCGTGTGGAAGAAGATCGCCGATCGATACTGCGACCCGACGTCCGGTCCCTGGCGGTCCAGAGTCGTCGGGTCGTGCATCGCGAAGAAGGCGGTCACCAGCTGCTCGTAGGTGACGATATCGGGGTCGTATTCGAGGCGCACGGCTTCGGCATGGCCAGTCGTGCCGGCGCAGACGTCTTCGTACGTCGGGTGCGCCATGGTGCCACCCGTGTAGCCGACCACAGCGTCGACGACGCCGGGAATGGCGGCGAAGCGTGCCTCGACGCCCCAGAAGCAGCCAGCAGCGAAGGTGGCGATCGCCGTCGCTCCCTCGGGAGCCTCGCTTGACGGCGACGGAGTCGCGAGACGATCGACCGACCCAGCGTCGTCAGTGTCGTCGGCGCCGCTCGTCCACGGACCCTCGCCGCATGCGCCCAGGAACACTGAGGCGAGCAGCACCCCGACGAGCACGCTCGCCCCCGCCGCACCCCGCCGCGATAACATCGGCTGCCTCCTGATGGCTGGTGAACAAGACGCCGCACTGAGTCGTGAGCACATCGGGCGCGCCCTGGGAAACGGCGTCCTGCGCGCGATGGTGTCCTGACTGATGTCCTGACCCAAGCGTTGTGAACGCATGCATGAATAGTGGCAGAAGACGCACCAACGCGCATCCGGCGCCGTGCGATTCGAGGGAAGGTGGCCGTGTGCAGGCGCCATATGCGGTGGCCATACGCAGTGGCGGCGCGCAGTGACAGTGCGCAGTTCCTATCCACTCTATCCAGGCGCTTTGGTCCGCCTCAGTGGACAGTCCTCTGATCCGAGACCGGGACTCGAGACCGCGACTCGAGAGAATGTTCGAGATCGCCCGTCGTGCGACTCGGTGGGCTTCATGGTCGTCCGAGCCGCGTTACGAGAGCCCCATCACACGGAAGCCTGATACGCGCTTCGAGGGACGCCTCAGAAGTCCCCGGCGTCCCTTTCACGGAGACCTTGGTCGTCCTGGTGTCTGTGGCCTCGGCAGTCAGACAGCGTGCTCAGTCTTGCCCAGACCCTGCTCCATCAGCTCACGTATCTCACCCCGGTGCCCGACTGACAGCTGGGGAAGACGTCGAAGCACTTCCTCCAGCGCATCCGGATGCCAGCTGAGCAAGGCCAAGCCTCGCAGGGCCTCGTGGCGCACCCATCGGTCCTCGTCGTCGGCCGCCAGTCGCTGCAGGTACCGAAGGGCGGACTGGTGCCTCAACATGCCCAGTGCGCGAGTCGCCATGAGGCGTTGACCCCAAGGCCGGTGAGGCTCACAGAATCGCAGCAGGACGGGAACAGCCTGAGAGTCACGTGACCGGCCGAGCCCTGCTAGAGCGTCGAGTGGGACGTCGACGCGCGATTCCTCTGTCACCACTCGGAACAGCGCCTCGAC
>CAYMTC010000182.1:0-3094 GCA_964393265.1 uncultured Thermoleophilia bacterium | reverse complement strand
GTAGTCGCGCAGCCACCCGTCGTCCCGGGCCAGCATCGCACACGCCTCCAGAGAGGGCACGGCACGGGGGTCTCCTATGGAGCCAAGCGTGCGCGCCGCAGAGCACCTGATGTCACCAGTATCGAACTCCGACCACTCCTCAACGACCCACTTGGGGACGCATGGATCGCGTAGCTGGCTCCCGGGGTCCCAGTCCTCGTCAAGAGCGGGCCCCGCCGGTGTCTCTGCGCGCGGCACGTCGATCGCAGAGGCCGCAGCGAATCTCGACAACGCGACAGCCCCCGCATCGAGCAGCTTGAGCAGTGGCTCGACCGCGCGGCTGGTCCCCACCCTCAGCAGACCATCTGCTGCTGCCCGCACCACCCTCTCGTCCGTGTCTTGGAGTGCCTCGATCAGAGGAGCCTCAGCGCTGGCTCCGCCGGCGGAGCCAGCGACCCACGCCGCCGAGGCGCGCACCCTCGGGGATGCATGTGAGCGAAGGAGAGATGTCACAGCTGGCACGGCGCTGGGACCGATCCTGATCAGCGTCCACCAGGCTCGCTGACAGCGGAGTCGCCCCTTCGCCGCCATCAGTTCGACCATCGCCGGCACAGCCTGCTCGCCGAGATCGACCAAGGCCAGATGAGCCGCCATGACATCGACCCTGGTCGACCCAAGCCGTAGGCACTCAGCAAGCGCAGCGGCATCACCGTCGCGAGCATGACGGTCGATGCGATCATGCATCACGAGGGTCACCTTGGCCCCATGGCCGTCGACACCCAAAGTCAGCCGCCACGGCACCACGCGAGGGCAACGTGTCTTCAGCTTTGGCGCCAGCAGACCAGACAAGTGTCTCGATCAGGCTACGATTGCACCCGCAGCCCAGGAGTCTGTCAAGCGCCAAGGGGTGTTTGGCATCTCCGCGCCCCTCGCTCGCATCTCAGCGCTGACTATCGTGGGCGGTGAGGGGAGACCTGTCCATCGCTGGGTGGACGGCGCGGTGGAGACGCTTTCGACCACTTCCGCTCGTCCGCGTAGGCCGGATGCTTCTTCTTCCACCATTCGATGTAGTGATGATTGCTGCAGAAGCCGACCTCCTCGCCCTCATCAAGGACGCTGATCCCGCGGGTGGTGACGCTGCCACAGACGCTGCAGGTGGCCTCTACCCCCACGCGCGGCTGTCGGTTGCCGTGCCACGGTATGCGCACGTGCTCGGTCTCGGGAAGCCCGTAGGCGAAGACGGGCCCCTCGATCGAGGTGGGCAGAGCTGCCTCGTCATCGTGGAATCGGTGGTTGCGACAGTAGGTCCACAAGGGCTGGCTCGTCACGACATTGCGCAGCCCGCACCACGCATAGTAGTGCCGAGGCGCTCCGATGAGCGGAGGCGGCGACGCAGCCGTGATCTTGACGCTGTACCTGCAGTTCCCGCAGTTGTCCGGCCCTCCGTTTGGCACCGGGACCCTCCCTTCGAGGACGCAGGACAGGCTGGGCTTGCACGTAGCAGGACTTCCGCTGTTCAGACTTCGCGAACGACTCGCGTCACATTGCCGCTTCGGCTGCGGATCGTGTTGACCCCAGCAGCAAGCAAGCGAGGAGCACCAAGACGGGGCACGCGAGACGCTCCACCTTCAGGCGCCCCCGTCGTCCACGCCGCCCGGGCGGCATACGACCTACGTAGCGTCTTCGGCAGGATAGCTCTCTGAGGAAGGAGACACAACGCTCGCAAGGTAGGTCTCCCCGGCAGAGCTCTTCAAGCCCTACTCGGCCTCCGGTCAGTTGAGGGACTCGGCGCAGCACATCCACTCCGTAGCACCGCTGTGATCACATGGACCCACGCCGACTCCGTCAAGGGCCTACTTGCACCGGGTGACGGGGTCGCGGTCTATGAGTCTCTCGAGGTGATGAACCGGCGCGGCGCATGACGATGCGCGATGGCGGCCGTGCGGCTGTATTCGGGGGTCACTCCTCGGCCTCCAGGCTCTCGCGCACCAGTTGAGCGTGCCAGTCGGCTCTCGACTGGAACTGGATGCCGTGGTCGCCCTCATGGGGCGTGGTGTGGTCATGCTCCCCGCGCAGGATGTCGTCGGGGATGCCGTCAGGGAAGGCGCAGCAGACCAGCACGTCCCTCTTGGCGTTGTAGCCGAGATACTCGGCACAGTAGGGACAGTTGATGGGTCGTGGCATGGCTCCTCCTCTACTTCTAGCGTGGAACGTCAAGGGTGAGGGGGGCGGAGACTCAGGTTATTCTGAAGGCGACGCCTGGCGCGTCGAGACCGGCTTCATGGAGCAGCTTTCACCGCTGCTTGGCGGCGAGCCCGGCGAGCGGCACCTGGAGGTGCTGGCGAGCTGAGGCTGCCGGACGGAACGCCCGCAGCGGCACCCGTCGCACCGCCGCGCTCACCAGCGCTCGTAGCGGACCAGCTGCTCCAGCGGCTTGCGGCGCTTGCGTGTCGGCGGCCGGTCGGGGTGGCCGAGCGGCGTGAAGGCGATCGGCTCGACGCCGTCGGGCAGGCCCAGCACCTCACGGGCCGCCGCCGGGTCGAAGTCGGCGACCCAGCAGGTGCCCAGCCCCAGGCTCGCCGCTGCCAGGATCAGGTGGTCCATGACGATGGTGGCGTCGACCTCGTGGTAGGGCTTGCCATCCATGCGCACCCAGGCGTTGTCGGGGACGGCCACCACGGCGATCACCAGCGGCGGCTGGGTGAACCAGCGCGCCCGGTAGACGCGCGCCAGCTCCTGCTTGCGGCCTTCGGTGTGGATGACGATGAGCTGGAACGGTTGACGGTTGTCGGCTGTCGGCGCCAAGCGGGCACTCTCGAGCACCGTGTGCAGCGTCGCCTCGTCGACCGGCTCGGTGGTGTACTTTCGCACGCTGTAGCGCTCGGCTATCACTGTGACGACGTCCATTGGCCCGCCTTTCGCTCTGGAGACAACCCGAAGGATACAACGTCACCTTGCTGGACATGCAGACCATCTGCGACCGAGACGTGCACACGCGTCGCATTTGACCACAAGCCACGCGCGCCGCAGCGCGTGACACCCGAACCGACTGGCTGAAGTGCACAGGTCTGAGAATCCGGCCTAAGGCGTGCCGGGCCGTGGTCCTTCAGGGGCG
>CAYMTC010000181.1:0-4601 GCA_964393265.1 uncultured Thermoleophilia bacterium | reverse complement strand
CGAGGTCCCCATCGAGCAGGAGGAGGTCGGGGGGCGCGGTCTTGAGTCGGGCCATCAGCGTAGGATCGTCGCCGTAGCAGACCACGACGAACGACTCGCTGAAGAAGCTGCTCACGAGCGAGCATTGCTCTGCGTCGGCGCCGGCGATCGCCAGCCGGCGGGTGATGCCTCTCTCCATAGGTCAGGCTCCTTTCGCTACCCCTATCGGCACGAGGAGGCGTTGAGTAGAGGTGGCGGCCTGAAGTCAGCTCGCCCGCGTTGGTATAATCCGCCTTCACCGCGAGCGTCTCGTAAGTCCCGCCGGCCGGTGCCACGGGCTGTCGCACCTCTCAGGCCCCGCGCCCGGCGCGGCGCCGCGACGCAGCGGGTCAACGCGTCGGTCTGGAGCCCGCATGTTCGACAAGGTCCTCATCGCTAACCGTGGCGAGATCGCTGTGCGCATCATCCGTGCCTGCAGAGAGCTGGGCGTCGGCACGGTCGCCGTGTACTCAGAGGCGGACCGCGACTGCCTGCACGTCGAACTGGCCGACGAAGCTGTGTGCATCGGGCCGCCTCCAGCCAGCGCAAGCTACCTTGTGCAGTCCACACTCATCTCGGCTGCTCAGACCCGGGGCGCGCAGGCCATCCATCCGGGGTACGGTTTTCTGGCAGAGAACGCCGGCTTCAGCCGCCTGTGCGCCGACAACGGCATCGTCTTCATAGGCCCAGGCCCGGATGCCATAGAGCTCATGGGCGACAAGGCCGCCGCCCGGTCTACCATGACCGGGGCCGGTGTGCCGGTGACCCCTGGCTCCGATGGCACGATCGCCGACGTTGAGGACGCTCTTGCCGTCGTCGGCGGCATCGGCTTGCCGGTCATGATCAAAGCGGCGGCGGGTGGCGGCGGCAAGGGTATCCGGATCGTCCAGCACCGGGATGAGCTGGCTGCCGCCGTGCGCCAAGCACAGAACGAAGCCGAGGCGGCGTTCGGCAACGGGGCCGTGTACGTGGAGCGCTACGTAGCTAGGCCGCGCCACGTGGAGATCCAGGTGCTTGCCGATGCGCACGGCGCTGTCGTGCACCTCGGCGAACGGGACTGCTCCATCCAGCGCAGGCACCAGAAGCTCATCGAGGAGGCGCCCTCGCCGGCCGTCGACGAGATCACACGCGCCGCCATGGGCAAGGCCGCAGTCGAGGCCGCGCGAGCCTGCGGGTACGTGGGGGCGGGCACCGTCGAGTTCCTGCTCGGCCCCGACGGCTACTTCTCGTTCATGGAGATGAACACGCGGGTGCAGGTGGAGCACTGCGTCAGCGAGGCGGTCACGGGCATAGACATCGTGAAGACCGGCATCGCCATCGCCGCAGGTGAGCCTCTAGGACTGTCTCAACCTCAAGTTGAGGTCAAGGGTCATGCGATCGAGTTCCGTATCAACGCGGAGGACCCCGACAACGGCTTCCTACCCACGCCTGGTACGGTGGACGTCTGGCAGCCGCCGGGTGGGCCGTGGGTGCGGCTCGACTCCCACGTGTACCAGGGGTACGTCGTGCCGCCCTTCTACGATAGCCTGTTGGGTAAGCTCATCATCTGGGGCCGCGACCGCCGGGAGGCCATAGCCCGGGCGCGGTGGGCACTGGACCAGTTCAAGGTGCACGGCGTCAAGACGACCATCCCCTTCCACCGGCGCGTCCTCGAGCATCCGGTCTTCGTGGATGGCGACCTCACCACTCACTTCATCGAGGAGCACTTCGACCGCTGAGGCCCGGCTGGGCGCCAGACCAGCCCATTGGTGCGGCTACTCCAGTCCGTCCGGGTCGGACTGCTGCGGCGTCTGTTGCTGAGGGTCCTCGGCCGCCGTCGAGAAGCCGGCCGCCTCGATCTCACGGTGGAGGTCCTGGAGCACGGGGTCCAGGAGCTGGGCTACAGCGGCGGCGTCCGTGCCTCGCGCCGCCGCCGTGATGCGGTTCACCTTCGCCGAGCCTATGCGCTGGGCCCGCGACTTGATGTACACGAGAGGGTAGCGGGCCTCGATGTCGGCGAGGATGTGAGCTATGGCCGATTCATCCTGTGTGGAGACTGTCAGGGCGCGCTCCTGGAAGGTGATGTCGCCGAAGATGCGTTGGAGGACATCCCCCAGGGACTCGTCGACGATGGCTCTGAGCTCTGCCGGCACACCTGGCAGGCTGACGATGGTGACGGGGTCGGGGCTAGCGACGGGGATCTCAAGCAGCACGCCGGGCGCGCCGCCGACCGAGTTGACGAGTGGCATCGCCCCTTGGGGCAGCCTCGCCATCTTGAGGCGCGCCTCGTTCATCTCGCCAGACGGCACGTGCTCCCGCGCCGCGAACTGCTCGTAGCGCTCACGGACCTGGCGCTCGGCCTCGGGATGCAGCATGAGCGGGCGACCGAGCGCTGTAGCCACGCCCGCCAGCGTGAGGTCGTCGGTGGTAGGACCTAGACCGCCGACCGTGAAGATGAGTGCGGGACGTCTCGCCAAGGCACCTCGCAGCTCCTGTGCGATGACGTCGACCTCGTCGCGCAGCATGACGGTGCGTCGTACGTGGCCGCCGAGGCCCGTGACGCGACGACAGAGCCAGTTGGTGTTGGTGTCGAGCACGTCGCCCAGGAGCACCTCGTTGCCGGCCGACACCACCTCTACGGCTGGACCCAGTGCCTCGTGGGTGCGGGCCGGCGGGGTCCTGTGGAAGCTGTCCTCGATGCGGCTGTGGGAGACCTGGGCGGGGCCGCTGCGTCCGTCATTCTGTGCAGGTGTCTCTGTCATCTCTCTCTCCGGCAGGTGATCGGGGTCGGCTGGCTCTCGACTGAGTCTGCCAGAGGGTAGCGGAGCAGGCAAGGCGAAGGCGACGGTGCGCTTGCCACCTGGGCGCAAGGTAGAATCCTGCGATCGTCCAGTGAGGCGCTGGTCCAGTGAGGCGCTTGTGAGCTCCATTCTCATCATCCAGCATGACGAAGCCGACCCGCCGGCCACCATCGGTGATGCTCTCGACGAGGCGGGCTGTGCGTACACGCTGGTAGATGCCGGCCGTGGCGAGGAGGTGCCCACCACCGTCAGTCCGTACGTCGGCGTCATCTCCATGGGCGGCGAGATGCACGTGCATCAGGAGGACGCCTTCCCGTTCCTGTCTGTGGAGCGTGAGCTTCTCCAGGAGTGTCTGGCTACCGGGATCGCTGTCTTGGGCATCTGCCTTGGCGCACAGCTGTTGGCTCAGACTGCTGGGGGCAGGGTGTACTACCGCTCCTACCCGGAGATCGGCTGGGTCGAGGTGCAGACTGTCACCCACGACCCTCTGCTGATCGGGGTGGGGTCGCCGTTCACATGCCTGCAGTGGCATGACTACTCGTTCACTCTTCCCCCCGGGGCGGTGCGCATAGCGGCCCGCGACGACGGCGAGCAGGTGTTCCGCGTCGGCGCTCGAGCGTGGGGGCTACAGTTCCATCCGGAGGTCGACGCAGACCTCGCCGAGCGGTGGCTCGTCGCAGACGCCCCTCGCCTGGAGGCCTCGCGGCCGGGGTGGGTCGACGAGATACGGGCAGCTACACAGGTACACATGCCTCGCTATCCGGCATTCTGTCGCCTACTGGTCCGCAACTTCCTGAGCGCCGCCGGTCTACTGCCGGGCGAGGGCGCTGGAGCAGCATCGGCGTAAGAGGTCGGGCCGCGCACGAGCGCTGCCGCGTCGTGCACCGTCGCTGCTGCATCGCACACGAGCGCTGCCTCATCGCTACACCTTCCGCCGATGCCTGCCGACAAGGACGCCATGGAGACGATGGGACCTAGTCGCGGGAACAGCGCACGGCCCGGCGAGTCCGTGGGAGCGTCGGCGGCGGGTGGAGGCGGGGGCCGCGCCAACGCCCCCGCCCGCCACACCCAGGGCGAGGTGGACCCATGGCCACGGTGGCGGGGGAGGGAGCGTCGGCGGCGGCGGATGCCGGCTGTCCGTCATCCGCCGCGGCCAGACGCACCCTGTTCGAGGTGCACCGTGAGCAGCGTTGGCGTGTCTGGTCGCTGTTCGGCCTGCTGGTGGCTGTGGCGCTCATCCCGGTACTCATGCTGAGCGCCCTTGCATGGGCGCTGCTGTACGTTGTGCGCCCGGCGGCCGGAGTGTTCACGGCCGGACTGAGCTGGTACCACTGGGTGCCGTCGGTCGTCGCGGCAGTGGGCGGCGCGCTCGTGTACTGGTACGCATCTCACCGCCACGCGCGGCAACGTCTGCTGACGGCCATGGGTGGCAGGCCTCTCGACATCCACGACCGGTACCACCGTAGGCTCGCGGACATCGTGGAGGAGCTGCGCCTTGCGGCTGGTCGGCCACATGTGGAGGCCGTGGTCGTGCCGAGCCTCGGCATGAACGCCTTCGCCTTCAGCGACCTCCATGGAGGCAGCGTGGTGGGCGTGACCGAAGGCGCAGTCTCGCGATTGCCTCGGCCGCAGCTTCAGGCGGTGCTGGCGCACGAGTTCGCCCATGTGCTTGCCGGCTCACACGTCACCACGACGACTGCGTGCATGCTGTTCGGCGTGTGGGACAGTGCGGCCGACGCCATAGACAGCGCCGCCGGGAGAGAGACCCACGGCGACTCTGCGGTGAGAGGAGTGAGCGGTGCT
>CAYMTC010000180.1:0-4655 GCA_964393265.1 uncultured Thermoleophilia bacterium | reverse complement strand
ATGATCCTTGGCGACAATATCTTTTACGGCAATGGGCTGGGCGATCATCTGCGGCAGCGGGGGATACGCCCGACACCACGGCCAGCGGAGCAGCGACAGCCCGGGACGCCGCCGCGGCCGACAGACCGTCGGCGGTCGGCGGAGCCGCGGCCGCCCGCTGCAGGCCGCTCACGTGCAAGAGCATCGCTGCGGCGGCGAACAGCTCGCCCGGGTCGTCCACCCGCACCATCCCGGTGGCCCTAGCCACCGCATCGAGCACCGCCGCGTCGGGCGTGAGGGAACCCGTATGCGAGCGCGCAGCCCGTGCAGAAGCGGCGCTGCGCCCAGGGGCCATGAGCACGACTGGCTTGCCGGCGTCCTCCACCTCGGCGATGGCCCGTGCCAAGTCGCGGCCATCGCCCACATCCTCAAGGTAGACCGCGACCACGTGCGTGGCGTCGTGGTCGCGGTAGCTGCGCAGCACCTCGGCGATCGACACATCCGCCTGGTTGCCCAAGTTGATGAACCGTGAGCAGCCGACACCAGCCGCCCGGCAGCGCATGGTGAACTCCTCGCCCATGGCCCCGCTCATGGACACCCAGCCGATGTGACCCCGAGGCACGTGCAGCGACGCCACACCCTGGAAGTCGGCCGTGGTGTCGGCCAAGCCCATGCAGTTGGGGCCGACCAGGAGCGCGCCGGCCTGGCGCACGCGCTCAGCCGCGGCGCGCTCGCGTCGCTTGCCCTCTTCCCCGGTCTCGCCGAGACCCGCCAGGATGGCGACCACGGCTTTGGCACCGAGGCCGAGCGCTTCCTCCAAGGTGGCCTCGAACGCAGACGCCGGCATGGAGAGGTACACCATCTCGGGACTCTCGGGCAGGTCGCTGAGAGAGGGATATGCCTGGCGGCCGCAGATGGTGCCGCCCTTACGGTTGACGAAGTAGAGCGGGCGCCGCTTCTCCGTACGCGCGAAGCGCAGCGCCATCTCGCCGCCCCACTTGGTGGCATCTGTGGACGCACCGACGAGCGCTATGGAACGTGGATCCCAGAGTGGCCGCAGGTCTCGCACGAGCAGACTCCGCTACGTGCTCTGCTCGTGCTGCAGCGGGCGCGTCACGACCACGAGCACCATGACACCGATCCTCGCTCCCACGGACCAGCCCCCTGATCGTCGTTGCGCGCGGCCCTGCCAGAATGCTACATGAGGAGGCGCTCGCTATCACGGACTGCAGCACGCACGTCGTACCGTCAGTCAAGCGCGGGCGGCGTCGCCCCTCTTGGGCGGCGTCGCCCTCCGCATCACATGACGTCGGCTGTGCCGGACGCCGCTTGTCTCAGGCGACGCCTCCGTGTACCTCGGCGTCGCGCACCACGGCCTCGATCTGCTCCACGACCTCGGCCGGCAACGGCTCGGGGTGGTGCTCGTCGAGGATCCGTATGGCCTCTTCCTGCGCGACGACATACGCGTCCTTGCCGCCGCTAGCTTGCCAGTCGTCACGGACTCTGCGGTCCATGAGCCTGGGCTGGCTGATCTCGCGCATGTGCTTGTAGGTGGAGTCCAGCGACATGAAGTCGCCGAAGGGACCCACAGCATGGATGTCCTCGACCCCGAGGGTCTCGTCGCTGACCGGGATACCCTGGACGGCGTACTTGACCATCTTGGCGATGTCGTTGTCGACGACGTACTGCGCGTAGTCGAAAGTGACACCCGATTCGGTCATCCCCGCCCCGTAGATCAGATTGGCACCTGCCAACGCTGTCAGAAGGGCGGTCATGGTCTTCTCGTGACCGGCCTGGATGTCACTTACCTTGGAGTCTGCCTACGCACCGGCGACGAAGCTCGGCAACTCGTAGCGATGCGCCAGCTGCGCCACGGCGGCATTGATGAGCGAGAGCTCCGGCGAGCCCACCGATGCCGCCGCGAACCTGAGGTCCATGGCGGTGGTGGACGACCCGTAGATGGATGGCGCCCCGCGCTCGGTGAGCTGCGCCAACGTGACGCTGGCCAGCACCTCGCAGTTATGCGTCACCAGCGTGCCGGCCAGGGTGACCGGCGATGAGGCACCGGCCATGGCCATGGAGATGACGTTGTTGGGGATGCCATGCCGGGCAGCAGCGACGATCACCTCGCCGGCGTCACGCGTGATCTTGAGCGGACTGACGGGACACTCGCAGAAGTAGACGAGCGGCCGCTCGCGCAACTTGTCCTCGCCGCCCGCGACGGCCGCGCCCATTCGGACGATGGCGTCGACGTCGTAAGTGGACAACGCTCCCGTACCCACGCACTTCGTGGTGTTCATGAGGCCCAGCGCCGCGTCACGCACCGCCAGCGTGGCCTCGGGCGCGTCACGTCCCTCCACAGCGTGCTCGTACGTGTCGATCTCGCTGAGGTAGTCAGTCATGCGCGCCAGGTCGGCCACGTCCTGCGTGGTAGACCGGCGATACTCGCCGGTGCGCGGGTCCTGCACCATGATGCCGGCGCTGAAGTTGGTGAAGCCGACGCGCCCTGCCTCGAGCAGGACGTCGTTCTGGGGCACGCGGCCGCACAGGCGCACACTCTTGGGAGTGTCGCGGATGGCGTCCTCGACCACGTACGGCGGGATCTTCACCGTCTTGTTCTCGCGGTCCACCTTGCAGCCGCCGTCGGCGAAGATGTCGAGTGCCTCGTCGCTCTCGACCCACACGCCCGTACGCTCCAACACCTCGAGCGTAGCGCGGTGGATGTCGTCGAGGTCCGCGTCGCTGAAGACCTCGAGGCGCAGGGCCGCGTTACGCCGCACCCCCGCCTGGAGATTGCGTTTCATAGGCCTCCTCCGATCTGTCTCTGCGTTGCCACTCCGCTGCGATAGCCCTGTCCCTAGGGCCAGGGCAGGACTTGCCTGTGTCATGCCGCGCAGACTGCGCCTATGTCGATGCTACTCGAACCAACGGCGGCTGCCGACCCCACGCCGCCACATCGCGCCGCCCTTACGACACCAGGAAGCCGCGAGTCGGGTCGGGAGGACTGCGACGATGAGTACGGAAGGGAGTATCCTCGTACTCCGTCACTGCCCGCGTCGCCGCGCTTCCAGGAGGTCGTCATGTCTCGCAGGCCGCTCCAGCTTGTCCTGCCCCTGTTCCTCGTGATCATCGCCAGCGTCACCTTCGGCGTTGCACGAGCGGATGCGCTCAGCTTCGCCGACAAGGTCGACTACGCGACGGGGTCGCATCCCCGCGGCGACGCGGTCGCTGACTTCGACGGGGACGGCCATGAGGATCTGGCCGTGGCCAACAGCTGGGCGGACAGCGTCAGCGTGCTGCTGGGCTACGGCGACGGCACCTTCGCTGCTCACGTGGACTACGGGACCGGGAGCCTCCCCTACGCGGTCGCCATCGGCGACTTCGACGGGGACGGCCATGAGGACCTCGCCGTGGCCAACAACAGTGCACACAGCGTCAGCGTGCTGCTGGGCTACGGCGACGGCACCTTCGCCGCGAACGTCGACTACGCGACCGGCCTTACTCCCATGTCGGTCGCCGTCGCTGACTTCGACGGGGACGGCCATGAGGACCTGGCCGTAGCTAACGGCGGTGCGGACAGCGTCAGCGTGCTGCTGGGCTACGGCGACGGGACCTTTGCCGCGAAGGTCGACTACGAGACCGGCAATACTCCCATGTCGGTCGCCATCGGCGACTTCGACGGGGACGGCCATGAGGATCTGGCCGTGGCCAACGGCTGGGGGGACAGCGTCAGTGTGCTGCTGGGCAACGGCGACGGCACGTTCGCTACTCACGCGGACCACGGGACCGGGAGCCATCCCTTCGCGGTCGCCGTCGGCGACTTCGATGGCGATGGTGACAAGGACCTGGTGACGACGGACTACGGCGCGAGCACGGTCAGCATACTGCTGGGCTACGGCGACGGGACCTTCGCGGCCAAAGTGGACTACGGGACCGGCACCTCACCTCGTTGGCTCGCCGTCGCCGACTTCGACGGGGACGGCCATGAGGACCTGGCCGTGGCCAACAGCGATGCGGACAGCGTCAGCGTGCTGCTGGGCAACGGCGACGGGACCTTTGCGGCCAAAGTGGACTACGGGACCGGCTGGATCCCCGTGTCGGTCGCCGTCGGCGACTTCGACGGCGACGACAAGCGCGACCTGGTCACAGCGAACGCGCAGAGCAGCAAGGTGAGTGTGCTGCTCGGGGTATGGGAGTGCCCATGGGGGACGATCGCGATCGAGGACGGCGCGCTGGCCACGAACGGGCGCGCCGTGTGCGTCTCCTCCGATGTCAGTGACTCATTGCTCATGCGCTTACGGACGCGCGGCGGCGCCTGGGCACCCTGGCAGCCCTACGCCAGGCTCTCCGACTGGGTACTCCCGAGCGGCGACGGGACCAAGACCATCGACGTGGAGTACAGCAATGTCCTCTTCACCACGACCCTCTCCGCGTCGATCGTGCTCGACACCGTGGCGCCGGTCACGACCGACGACGCTCCCTCTGGCTGGCAGACCGCAGCGCCGGTGAGCGTCGAACTCACTGGCAACGACGGGACCGGCTCCGGCGTGGCGAAGACCGAGTACAAGCTCGATGACGCGGCAAGCTGGACGACCGGCACCACGGTCCCGGTCACCGGCGACGGTACGCATAGCATCAGGTATCGCTCGACCGACAACGCCGGCAACGTCGAGGAG
>CAYMTC010000179.1:0-4678 GCA_964393265.1 uncultured Thermoleophilia bacterium | reverse complement strand
AGCGCCAGCTCGACAAGCTGGAGGTCGTTGGTTCAATTCCAACGTCGCCCACCACGCAGCCTCTCCGCATGACCCGTGACGCCCCCCGGAACAAGCTCCTGAGCAGCCACGCTGTGCTGCGACGTGGCTGCTTCGAGCCCCTAGATGCCTGCCTAGACGGTGTCGCCTATCGCACCGCTCTGGGCGCCTGGTGCATCGTGCGGGACGCACTGGTCACGGTCGGCTGCAGCCGAGGAGTCGGACTCGGCAGCTGCGGCGGTGCCGGGGCTTGGGGTCTGAGCGGCGGCCTTGCGCCTGTACATGTCCTCGTCGGCGCGGGCCAAGAGGTCGTCTATCTCCATCACATGGCCCGCCAGGGCGTCGGCGGTACCTAACGTCATGGACAGCGGCCGGCGTACGCCAGGTGGAGCGGTCTGGCTCGCAAGTGCCATCGCGAACCGTCCTGCCAGGACGTCGTGTGGGCAGTGGTGCGCGCCCACGCAGAGGACCGCGAACTCGTCACCGCCCATGCGCGCCACGACGTCGGCGCTGCGAAAGCAACTGGCAAGCGCTTGGGCGACCGTCTGCAGCACGCGGTCCCCCGCTGCGTGTCCCAGCGTGTCGTTGACGGTCTTGAGATCGTCCACATCGCCGAACAAGAGTGTGACCGAGAGCTTCTGGCGCATCGCCAAGGCGAGAGCTTGCTCGGCCAGCATGAGGAAGCCGCGACGGTTGTAGAGGCCGGTGAGGTCGTCGTGTGCTGAGAGGTGCTCGAGCGCTGTCGTCTTCTCGCGCAGCTCGGCGACAAGGTGCTCGTAGGTCCGTGCCATGCCTCCTGACACCACGCTCTGGTAGATGAGGAACGTGGCCGTGGGCAAGAGCAGGTGCCAGGTCAGATCCGCGGCGTCGCGGCGCCCGGCGTGCGTTGTGGCCAGTGGAGCGGCGACGGCGAGTAGCAGCAGAGCGACGACGAGCTGTCGCCGCGCCATCGTGCTGAGGTGTAGGTCGAACCGCGCGTGAAGGGCTATGGCGACGACGACGCCGGCTGCCAGCAGCCATCCGGTCACGACGGCGAAGGTCGTAGGCCGATCGCCTATCCGACAGCTGGGAAACACGTGCCACCACGCGGCGCCAGCCAGGAGCAGCGACGCCAGGCTGGCGAACGTGCCGACCACGGCGACGGTGCTCCGGCGCCGCCTGCCGCACAGGGGTGCGCCGGCAAGGCTCAGGCAGAGCACGACAGCTGCGGCTACGAGGAGCTCAGTGGCGATGTCGACGTGGCCGGGCGGCGCCACATCCATGCCTGATCTTGCCAGGAGGGAGAGCAACATGAGGATGGCGGCGAAGAGCAGGCCGACGCCGACGATGAGCCCGTAAGACTCGGGCAGCAGCCGGCGGACGTTCCAGGCGCTGGTGAAGACGATCAGGGCCAGTGCCAGCGCCGTGGCCTCGCAGAGCGCACACGATAGAGGGAGCGACAGACAGGCGCTCACACCGATGAAGGTGAGCGTCACGAGGAAGACGCAGTAGTCAAGGACGCGTTGCCGCGGCCACACCTCGCCGCGCGGCAAGCCGTGTGATCTGTCCGTGTGAGTGCCCTCCCCGGCTCACAGTGGCTGTAGAGCTCCGCTGCCGGCCGCCCGTCGTGGCGATGCTATCACGACAACGTACGAACAAGGTACACAGAAGTAATTACGATGACGTGGACCGCGGCGATGGATTGCCGTAGATCACCGCCTACCGCAGGCTCTGGCTCACAGGTCGCGAGGTGGCGCCGGGGGCACTGCCGATCGTTCTGCTCTGCGCCGATACATATCGGTGTCGGCGGCGCTGAGCAGGGTGTCGATGTCGGCGTGCTCGGAGTCTGCGACGGCCACGCCGACCGTCACTTGGGGTGCGTGGCCGGCAAGTGCGTCCGGCGAGGTGCTGCCGAGGATGCCATGGAGGCGAGCCACCATGAGTTCGCAGTCGGCAACGCTGGGTCCTAGGGCCAGCACGGCGAACTCATCACCTCCGATGCGGGCGATAGCGTCCGCATCCCGGAAGCCCCGCCGCAGCCCTCCGGCCGCTGCCACGAGGACGTCGTCGCCGGCAGCGTGGCCGTGCTGGTCGTTGACGCTCTTGAGCCCGACGTCGTCACAGTAGAAGAGGGCGACACGCTGATGGCTGCGTCGTGCCAGGTTGAGGAGAAGGCCGGCGGTCTCCAAGAAGCCTCGGCGATTGAACAGCCCGGTGAGCTCGTCGTGTGTGGAGAGGTACGCCAGCGCTGTGGACTCTGTCTCCAGCTGAGTGACGAGCTGGCTGTAGGCTTGGCTCAAGCCGTCCTGGACCAACGCCTGGTACACGATCAGGATGCTGGCGAGCATCAGCAGATGGCCCACCAGATTGGGCGTCGTGTACACGCCCACGTACAGGGTGAAGGCTATCTCGGCCGCCGCTGCCAGAGTGAGGGCGCTGGCCATGGCGAGGCGCGCCCTCTTGGGCAGAGGCGTCGTGGGTCGCAGGTGGATGCCGGCAGCCACGAGGAAGCCGCCGGCGATGACGTACTCGCTCACCTTCTTGAAGGTGGTGAGGCCAGTGAGCTCGTCGTAGCAGGTCGGGAAGATCTGCCACCAGAAGATGCTGCAGAGCAGAGCTGCCGTGCCGGCGACGAACGCCGCTGAGGCAAGGCGGACGTTGAGCTTGCGGTCGCCACAGAACAGGGCCAGTAGGAACGTCGCCAGCGTGAGGTACCTGGCGGCTATCCAGAGCTGAGTGGGAAGGTCCGTGTCCGCGTTCGGGAAGACACCCATGCCCTGGTAGGCCAGCAGGTGCAGCAACTGGATGAGCGCGACGCAGGCCAGCCCCACGCCGGCCAGCGTCGCGTAGGAGTCTGGGACGACTCGGCTCAGGCTCCAGCTCATGGCGAAGATGACGGCTGCCACGATGATGACGGCGCTCTCGACCAGGCTGTGGAACAGTAGGTAGGAGACCTCGCTCGTGGCCCAGATGGCGGCGAGCATCGCCAGCCCCACGAGCGCCACTACTGCCGTGCGGACACGGCCGCCGCCGGTGGACCGAAGGCGGCCTGTGCGGCTGGCTAGGTCGTTGTGGTGAGTGTCCGTCACATCGGCCACCGTAGGTGCAGGGACCTGCCGGCCGCGGCGAGCGCCACGACGCGCGCAGCCGCCGTCGCCAGACTCTTAGGCCTTATGGATGACGTGGGCGAACTCTCGCGGCACGGTGAGGACGTCGCCGGTCTTGGCCTGTAGGTCGAGCTCGTCGTGGGCGGACACGCGGACCACCGTCCAGCTGCGCTTGTCCGGTGTCTCGACCTCGTCGCCGACCTCGGCCACGGTGCGTTGTCGCGCCTCACGCGCCGCAAGCTGCGCCAGGTATCTCTCGAACCGTGTGACCGTCCCTGGATCCCAGTCGACCACGAGGCCCTCCTTCTTCTCGTGACTAGCGCCTCGGCACGGGAACGCCGAGGAAGTTGCGCATCAAAGCTTCGCCGGCGTCAGTGAGCACGCTCTCTGGGTGGAACTGCACCCCCTCGACCGGGAGGTCGCGGTGACGGATGCCCATGACGACGCCCTCCTCGAGCCACGCAGAGCACTCCAGAGCGTCGGGCAGGTCCGTGTCGACCACCAGGGAGTGGTAGCGCGTGGCAGTGAAGGGCGACTCCACCGCTTTGTAGATGGTGTGGCCGTCGTGGTGTACCTGGCCGGTCTTGCCGTGCACGGGATAGGTGCCGCGGTGCACGCTGCCGCCGTAGACCTGCCCGATGCACTGGTGCCCTAGACAGATGCCCAACACGGGCAGGCGCTGGCCGAAGTGCTCTATGGCCTCCATGGAGATGCCGGCCTCGTTCGGCGTGCAGGGTCCTGGGGAGACGACCAGGTGTGTGGGGTGCGCAGCGGCTATTTGGGCCAGGGTGACTTGGTCGTTGCGGCCCACAGTGATCTGCGCACCCACCTCGCCCATGAGTTGCACCACGTTGTACGTGAACGAGTCGTAGTTGTCGATGAGGAACACGTGTGGCTGCATGGTCTCATTGTACGCCGCGGCGACCCAGGACGGCTGCTGAAGGGTCGCGCAAGACGGCGGCTTCTCAGCGCTTTGGATTGGGCGTCTTTATGACGAGGAAGCGCACCGTGGTGGCGCCCTCGTTGCGGATGCTGTGCAGGTGCCGCGGCGCGCTGGGGACGACGGAGTCCGCCTCCACCTGAGCGGACTCCCCCTCGATCTCTATGGTGGGGGTGCCCTCAAGGACGTAGAAGCAGGCATCCACCGACGTCTTGTGCGGTTTGACCACCTCGCCGGGCTGCAGCGTGATCAGCGACATCTCGATATGCGGGTTGGCGTGCAGGTGCCGCACACTGACATGACTGGGGTTGGCTGCTTCTGGCGTGTCATGGGGGGTGATGATCTGCATAGCGGCCACGGCGCCTCCGTTCGGGTTCCACAGGGGGCTGGACACGCGCGGCCTGACGTGGTGGCCGCGGCTCGTCCATACGTGTCATATACCTGTCTGAGCGGCGCCTCATGCTTGACCTTCGTCAACGGCGGCCGGTCAACGGCGCGCGGGCGACAACGCGCTGGCAACAACGCGCTGGCAACGGCGCGCTGGCAGCGGGGCAGTGTCAGCGGCGCCCTACCAGGGACACGCTTCAGGGACTGCGCCGCGACACGCTTCGCGGACCACGCCGCGAGGCGCTTC
>CAYMTC010000178.1:0-4692 GCA_964393265.1 uncultured Thermoleophilia bacterium | reverse complement strand
ACACGAAGCGGGTGGCGAACATCCATACGACCGCGAAGGCGGCGGTGATCAGGAAGTCCCACGCACTGAGCACGGCCAGGTCGAATGACAGGCGGCCAAGCTCGCTGAGCGCCACCGCGATGTAGCCAGCCAGGAGAAGCAGCGCGAGGATGGTCATCTTCCAGTCCTTGCGCAACGGCGCGCCGCCGGTCCAGAACTTGGTCGGCGGCACGGTCATAGGTAGGAGGAGGAGGCTGCAGAAGACCGCGAACGTGGTGATCACGGTCTGCGCCCTGTACAGGGTGATGCCGGCCTCGGCGGCTACGGCCCCCGGCCTGAACTCCTGCACCGGTACGTCGGGGAAGAAGATGTAGCCCGAGAACATGGCCACGGCGAGCAGCGACATGATGAGTGCGGCCGGCATGACGAAGCGCATGAGGTCGTAGAGGACGTGCTCTCGGTCGCTGTGGCCAGGACGAGCAAAGGCGGCCAGCGCGATGGCCGGTATGCCGGCGGCGAAGAACGAGAGCAGCGCCGCCTGACGTGGCTGGAAGGGGAACCCGCCCAGGAAGCCTATGGCGGCGATGAGCAGCGCCTTGGACAGGATGCGCACCATGAAGATGCGCAGGATGTCGCCCATGCCGTTGAAGATTCGCTGCCCTTCACGGAAGGCCCAGGGCAGCGCCCCGAAGGAGTCCTTGAGCAGGATGATGTCGGAGACGGCGCGCGCCGCTTGGCTGCCGCCCTGCATGGCGATACTGACGTTGGCGCGCTTGAGTGAGATGACGTCGTTGACGCCGTCGCCGATCATCGCCACGTAGTGGCCGTTCTCACGCAGGGCGCCCACCAGGCGCTCCTTCTGGTGCGGCGTGACGCGGCCGAAGATGGCGGTCTCCTCGACCGCGAGCTGCAGCTCGACATCGTCGAGCCGGTCTATCTCGGCGCCTGAGAGCAGGGAGAGGTCGCCGCTCAAACCCGCTTGGCGGGCGAGAGCGGCGACCGTCTGCGCGTTGTCGCCGGAGATGATCTTGAGGTCGACGCAGGCCTCCTCCAGTTGGCGGAGCGTGTCGCGCACCTTAGGCCGCAGCTCGTCGCTGAGGGCCACGAGGCCGAGAGGTACGAGGTCTGCGGGTAGCTGCGGCTCGCCCACTGGCGCTCCGTCCTCGTCGCGTTCGGTCAGCGCGCGCGCGTCGGGCGCCACGGCGAAGAGCAGCACGCGGAGGCCGGTGCTGGTCCACTCGTCGAGCTGCGGACCTAGTTCGCTGCCCGGCCGCAGGTCGTCCAGGAGGACCTCCGGGGCGCCCAGGACATACGCGCCCCGCATGCCGCCCTCGTCGACCACGAGCCCACTCCACTTGCGGTCTGAGGAGAAGACGGCCTCGTCGATGACCGCGCGCTGCTTGCCGTGGTAGGCACCCAGCAGCGCCTCGCTAGTGCGGTTGCCCTCTGAGGTGGAGGCGGCGAAGTCGCCGAGGAGTCGCTCCAGTTCGAGCCGGTCAACGGAGTACGCAAGCACGTCGTGGAGCTTGATGGTGTTGGTGGTCAGCGTGCCGGTCTTGTCGGTGCACAGCACGTCCACGTTGCTCATTGACTCGATGGCGTTGCCCTGCTGTACGAGGGCTCCCTTGCCGGCCATACGGACAGCGCCCAGCGCATAGGCGAGCGCCATGGACAAGATCAGGCCATTAGGGATGAGCGCTACGATGACCGTGGACATGCGGACGGCTTCTTCCCAGGCAAAGTTGTCGATGTACTTGCGCAGCAGGACCAGGATGACGAAACCCACAGCCATGAGCAGCAGCGAGCGGATGATGAGGTTCACCTTGTGCTGCAGCGGCGTGAGCACGCGACGGAAGGCCTGCGCGCCCGAGGTGAGCCTGTTGACGTAGCAGTCGGTGCCCACGCGCTCGGCGACGTACATGCCGCCCCCGGCCGCACAGAAACTACCGGAGAGCAGCTCGTCGCCGGGTCGCTTGGGCACTAGGTCGCTCTCACCCGTGAGCAGGCTCTCGTCCATCTCCATGCGCCCCTCACCGACCGTGTGGCCGTCGACTACCACCTGGTCGCCGGCGTGCAGAACGAGGAGGTCGCCCAACACGATCTCACCGGGGTCGACCTCCCGCTGCACGCCGTCGCGCACGACCGTCGCCTTGGGACGGGTCAGGATGGCGATGCGGTCCAGCAAGATCTTGGCGCGGATCTCCTGGACGAGGCTCACCAGGCTGTTGAGCGCGACGACGCCCACGCAGATGAGGGCGTCCAGGTAGCGGCCGAAGCCGATGAGCAGCGCGCCAAGGGTGAAGAGGACGTTGTTGATGAAGTTGAAGACGTTCTCGCGGACTATGCGTCCGTACGAGCGGCTGGTCTTCAGCGGCATGTCGTTGGACTGACCCGCGGCGCGGCGTGCCTTTGCCTCGGCCTCCGTGAGCCCGGTGGACGGGACGACGTCCTCGCCGTGCGGATCGGGAAGGCCGTTCACGGCCTGGCCGTCCAGCGGCGGTGCGTCGTCTGCTGCTCCTGTCACGTCTGTGGAGGTCATCCCCGTGTCTGCCAGGCTGCGGTGCTCTACCGGGTGTGGTGCGCGAGCTCACTGGGCGGTGCCGGTGTGCCAGCGTCTTCTAGTCTATCGGCTGGGACCCTCCCGAGGGCGCCGTGTGCGAGGAACCGATGGACGAGTGGAGGGTCGCAGCGCGGATCGGGTGCACGCTCGCAGGGCGTGGCCGGCCGATCCGCGAGTTGACACGGGCCGGCGCGACGCATTTACTGAGACGGTCGGCTTCGCCAGCCCACAGCGACCAGCATGACGCAGACGAAGAGGAGGATCCCTCGGTGCGTTCGGTCAGCCGCCATACGTGCATGCCCCTTTTCCTCGCATGAGCGCGCCGTCCGCGACCCCGCAGCCCGCCGCCACCGACTGGGCGGCCGGAACTGGGCCGGAGCCGCGGCACCCCTCCGTTGACGACGTCGTCACTGGGCTGCTGGACCGCGTCACGGGCGGTGGCCCTCTCCAGGACCGTCAAGGGCCGCCGCGCACGCTCCACCTGGCAGCCTCTCTCCTGGCCTTTCTCCGCGACGTGGTCGCATCCGACACGGATGCCGGGAGGTCACTTGAGCGGCGCATTGTCACCGACCGTTTGCTGAGGACCGAGGCCGACCGCGACCAGAACGTGTACCTGGGCCGCCTTTTCACCCGCTACCTCACCAATGCTGTCCCCGACCTCATCTTTCTGCCGGCCTCAGTGGCGGAAGTCCAGGGGGCGCTGCGCTGGGCGCGCCAAGAACGCGTTCCCGTGAGTATCCGCGGCGCCGCCTCCACGGCCATGGGCGGCGCCGTCCCCAACGACGGCGGCCTCACGCTCGATCTGGCGCGCCTTGACCAACTGGACGTCGACGAGGCCGCCGAGGTCTGCGTGGTGGGCGCCGGCGTCAGGCTGCGCCACCTGCATCGCCGGCTGGCACAGCACGGGCTCGCGCTGCCTGTGTATCCCTCGAACCTCGGCGCCACCTTTGCCGGCTGGCTGGTCACGGGAGGCTTGGGCTACAACGCGTTCGGGCTGGGCGGCGCTGTGGACGTGGTCCGCGCCGCCGAGCTGGTGCTCCCCAACGGCGATCTTGTGCGGCTCCATGCCGACGGCCGCCTGGACGTGCCTGGGGACGGCCGCGGTCACAGGGAGGTGGCGTCCGATCAGGCCGAGGCGTGGTTCGGCGAGCGCGGTCTGGAGCCGTTCGGGCTGCGCGACCTGGCCGGCAGCGAGGGTCAGCTGGGGGTGGTCGTTCGTCTGGTCATCGCCGTGGGCAGGCGCGTGCGTCTTAGCGCGGTGACGCTGGCGTTCGACACCGTGGCCGACGCCGTGGCTGCGGCAGACCACATCCGTAGGCAGGCAGACCGTCGTCTGCCACGGCCGGCCAATCTCAAGCTCGTGTACGGCAGCCACCTCGAGCTGACGCGCAGTATCTGGGCCGACGACGAGAGAGCATGGCGGCGCTTGCCGTCGCAGCTTTCCAGCGGCGCCGACATGCCCTGGACCCAGGTCCTCGGCCCACGGGAGCTGGCGCCTCCACGTGAGTCGGCCGCGCCGCAGGTCGGCGACGATGCGGCCAAGGCGCCAGGCGCGCTGCTGCTCGTGGACTTCCTAGGTGTGTCCACCGCGCGCGCCTTCATGGCCGCCGTCACCGAGCTGCCTGGTGCGCCCCGGGTGCTCGCCGACGAGAGCGTGCGGCTGGCCGCCGAGCGCTTCCGACCGCAGGCGGCCAAGCGGTTCGGACCTGGGATGCTCGCCGCCGAGATCGAGCTTCCGGCTGCCGCCGTGGGTCCCTATCTGCACGATGCCGATGCGCTCACGCGGCGTGCCGGCCTGCGGCTGGACCCCGAGGTCTACTACGTGCGCGGGGACCGCGCGCTGGTGATCGCCGGGTACCTTACCGATCACCGCAGCTTCAGCTTCCAGCTGGACCTGCTCCTGGCGCCGGCGCTTCTCGACCTGGCGGTCCGTCGCCACGGGGGCCGGCCCTACGTCATCGGTCGCTGGCAAGCGCCCTTTGTGCAGGACCGCTTGGGTGCGGGCGGCGCGCGGCTACGATCGCTCAAAGCGGCGCTGGACCCCGACGAGCTGGTCAGCCGCGGCGTGCTGTTGGGCTTCCGCCTGCGTACGCCGCTGGGGCAGATCGGAAGAGCGTCGTGTAGGGAAAGAGTGTAGGGTTGGGTGGGGGGGG
>CAYMTC010000177.1:0-4722 GCA_964393265.1 uncultured Thermoleophilia bacterium | reverse complement strand
CTCTCTGCGGAGGAATGGCGCGACGAGACAGACTGCACGCTGGGCGCGTACCGCCCGGCGCAGAGCTTGAGGATGGCGATGGCCTCGTCCACACCGCCCAGCACCGCGCCGTCGGACTTCTGGAAGACCTGCATGGTGACCACGGGGTGCAGGCCGTCGTGCTCCAGCACCTGCTTGGTGTAGTTGAAGTAGGCGTCGGTGTAGTGCCCCGAGCGGATCTGTTCCACCGGCAACGCGAAGACGGACGGGTCCAAGCGTGTGCGCGTGCCCAAGGGGACCGCTCCTACTCCCAGACGTCCGCGGCGCGCAGCGCCGTGATGAACCGCTCCGCGACGCGCGGGCACAAGGCGAAGCTGGGATACAGCGTCGTGGCCAGGCAGCGAGCGGTCGCGAAGCCCTCTGCCTGTTCAGCGCCGCCGTCACTGCGTACGCGGTAGGCGAACGACTCCTGTTCCAAGACGAGGTACTCGAGGTCGAAGAGCTCGTAGAGGAGGTTCTCCCCCTCGTCATACGGATTGCGGCCCGTCGCGACCACCGGTACGTAGCGCGGCCGTCTGTACCACTCCAACAGCTCCGCCTCACCCGGGATAGCGCCGACCAGATCATGACTGCGCCCGCGACTGTCCGACAAGCGGCGCAGAAGCAGCAGCGCGCCGCCGCCCAGGGCGAGCGTGGGCAACCCCTGCTCCACAGCGCGCGCGATCTGGGCCATGAGCGCTCGGTTCGCCGAGAACGCGTCCAGAAGAGACTCGTCCAACTGCCCCGCCAGCAGCAGGCCGCTGACGCCCTCTGGCAACACCCTGTCGCGCGCGATGTTGAGCGGCTTGAGCTGTACCCCGGCAGCCTGCAGCACGTCGATGTTCTCGAGCGCCAGCGGTCGGAGTGGCGGCCCCCAGGCCACGGCGACCGCGCGGTCGCAGAAGGTCGCCACGATGTCGCGCCCAAGCAGCCTTCTCTGCACGGCCGGCACAAAACCTCGTCGCGACGCGATGGTCTCGAGCGCGTCCATGCGCAAGTAACCCGCTGCTTCCTCGCAGAGCCGCGCGCCCGCGTCGGCCGGCGGCCGGGGGCCGATCGTCCTGACAGCCCCCGTGACGACGGCCGCGTGGCGCGCGAACTGCTCACTCAGCTGCGGCGGCACCTGACCGAGGATGGGAACGTCCAGGTCTCGCTTGAGAGCCGCCGACAGATCGCGGCCTGCCGGGGTGTCGTCGAGCCCCACCACCACGACGCCCCCCACCTCGGCGCCACGCGAGAGAGAGCAAGCGCCCACCACCGCGGCTGCTGCAGTCGCACCGCGCTCGCGAGCATCGAGCACCAGGACGACCGGCGCGTCGAACCGCTGCGCGAAGTCGAGCGGGCGCGACCCCTCCACGCCCTCCCAGCGGTCAAGGATGGGTCGCGCGCCCACAAGCACCGCGCTCTCCACGTTCTCGGTCCAGTACTCGAACAGCTCGGCGCCGACCGCCGCGGTGTGGAGAGCGGGATCCAGTACGCGCGGCGCCTTGCCGGGTGAGTCGTAGAGGAGGCGCCAGAGGGCGGTGTCGAGACCTAGGAGGATGGGGCGCACGGGACGGCGTTTGCCTAGCCCAGCCACGATCGCGCCAGCGACCAGCTCGAAGGCTGGGCCGCCCTCGAGGCCGGCGACGACCACCCGTGGGACAGACACGGAGCGCTCCTTCATGTGCGCCGCCTCGCCGCCCGCGCATGGCGAGGCGGCGCCTACACTGCAACAAATGCCATGTTTGCTTGCCGGAAACAAGGCCCGCGGCACGGCCGCTGCCCGCCGTAAGCGTACGAGGCCCGACACGCGAACACAACAGGCGGCTTTCGCTCAAGGAACCGTGCCCTCACGTCGAGAAGAGGAGAGCGGTGGCCGCCGTGAGTGGTCACGCCTGTCATGGTGTCACACCGTGCCAGTGACATGGCGGTGGGCCGATGTTGGAGCCACGAGATTGGACAAGCGGGAGCATCTGACCGACGTCCTCTGGGCGCGGACCATACTGAGCTGTGCCACGCTTGTGGCGGGTACCGTGCTGTACCTGCGCGAGCCCGATACGACGTCGCTCGTGCTCCTTGCCATCTGTGCTGTCTTCGCGTTATCCAACCTGCCGTTCTCGTTGATCGCCCGGGCGGGTCGTTCCACCGCCGCCTGCGCCACCATGGTGGCCGTCGACGCCATCCTCATCAGCTTCGCGGTGGTGTACACGGGCGGCGTACTGAGCTCCGTCGCCTTCTTCTACCTGTGGCCCATCATCCTGGCCAGCCTGTTGCTGCCTCCGTGGGCGTCCTACCTCGTGGCCGTCTCCGTGAGCCTCGTCTACGGCAGCTTGTGGGCCGTAGAGCACCTGGGCTACCTGTCCAACCAGACCACACTGGACCCGGCCAACCTGCCTGACGGCTGGACGACCCAGGCGGTGGGCATCCGACTGGCCGCCTTCCTGCTCGTCGGCCTCCTCACCGGCATGCTGGCCCACACGCTCTATCGGTCCAATGCACGTCTGCGCGAGGCGAACGATGTGGCCGAAGCGCAGCTCGACGACCTCCGCGCGGTGAACAGACAGCTCCGCACCTTGAGCGACTCCAGCAGGGTGTTCCTGCGACACCACGACGTCGCCGACCTGCTGCCCGAGGCGCTCCAGCAGATAGCCTCCGTCGTAGGGGCTGAGGCGGCGTTCGCCCGCGTCGACGACTCATCTACCGACGACGACGCCGTGATCACACGCCTGGGCGACGCCACGCCGGCCTTGGCGCGACACCTCACCGACCTCGGGGTGGCCGAACTGGCGCGCAGCAAGACGACGGTGCTCTGTGACAGCCCCGTGGACTCGCTTTCGGCGCGGCTGCTTGAGCACGCCGCCCGAGAGGGCTTCCAGCGACTTCTGGTGACACGCTTGGTCACCAAGGACCGGACGCTGGGATTCACCTGCCTCCTGCTGGGCAAGCAGGAACCTGTAGACCGCGAGCGACTGGCCACGTTGGACTCGCTCTGCGGACAGCTGGCACTGTCCATCAGCACGATGCAGTACATGAAGGCGCTGCGCGCCGTCAACGAAGAGCTACGGCGCGCCAACGAAGAGCTGACCCACCTCGACGAGCTCAAGAGCGACTTCATGGCGACGATGAGCCATGAGCTGCGCACGCCGCTGACGTCGATCATCGGCTACAGCGACATGCTCCTGAGTGGCATGGCCGGTACACTCGACGAGAAGCAGACGGGTTTCATCACAAGCATCCTCAACAACGGCGAGTCCCTGTTGAACCTCATCAACGACATCCTCGACCTCACCAAGATCGAGGCTGGACGACTCGAGCTCAGACGCGAGGCCATCGACCTACGCGCCGCCCTCCTCGCGGTGTTGCCGGTCATCAAGCCCAAAGCAGCCGAGAAGCGCATCAAGATCTCCACGTTCTTGCCCACAGACCTCCCACCGGTAGACGCCGACGCCAACAAGCTCAACCAGATCCTGCTCAACCTCCTCAGCAACGCGATCAAGTACACGCACGACAATGGGGCCGTCAGCGTCGAAGCACGCCGCAAGGACGGCTTCGCGGAGGTGTGGGTCACCGACTCCGGAGTAGGCATAGCCCGTGAGGACCAGGAGCGCGTGTTCCAGCGCTTCACGCAGATCGACTCGTCAGCGACGCGGACGCAGGGCGGCACAGGTCTAGGCCTGGCGATAGCGAAGGAGCTCGTGGAGTTGCACGGAGGGACGATCAGACTCCAGAGCCAGCTTGGCAAAGGCTCCAGCTTCATCTTCACGGTGCCGATACGGGCCGTGTCCGACAGGGAGAACGCCGCCGTGGCGGCGACGCGAGTGGGGTGACGCACATGGCCAAGTCGATCCTGGTCGCCGACGACGACCCCGACATCCTCAACATCGTAGCCGTATCACTCGAGAGCAGTGGCTACACGGTCTACAAAGCAGCCAACGGACGTGAGGCCGTGGACCTTGCCAAGACCCACCACCCCGACCTCATCCTCATGGACATGATGATGCCGGTGATGAGCGGCTACGAGGCCATCGCCACGATCAAGGCCGACCCCGCCACGCAGGACGTGCCCATCGTCGGACTCTCGGCCAAGGCGATGGCCACGGACATCGAGCTCGCCAGCGGCATCGGCGTCGACGGATACATCACCAAACCCTTCCGGATCGCCCAGGTCCTCTCGGTGATCCAGGGCTACCTGTGAGAAACGGCGGCCCGGAAGGAGTGTCCGCCACAGCGACGTACTAGTGGCGTGATGGAGAAGAAACCCGACCCACAGCGACCCCCCATGATCTGCGTGGCCGACGTCGACACACGTCTCACCTGCAACGCCATCTGTGTGACGTGCCCGTACTACGTGCCGGACCGCCGCATCGGCGAACGCCGCGCCACCCCCCGGCGCACGCTTGACCGGCGCGTCATGAACCGTCACGCCTAGCGATCCCTCCCTGAGGCTCTCGGCGTCGGCCCGCAGATCACTTCTTACCCAGAGACCGCTGCTCCCACGATCGGTCGCCCTTACCCCCGCCACGGCAGCCATCCGTGCCGTCGCGGTCGTCTCCGCTGAGCACGCATCCAGCAGCAGCCCGTTCATGTCCGGAGACGGGCTGCCGATACTGCCTCTGAGAGGTGGAGGACTGGTATGGGGAGCACTCAAGCCGTGCGTCGCCGAGCCCGCTTGGCTCTGGAGGCGAGGACGGCGGCGCTCGGCGCCGCCGTCCTCGCCTTGGC
>CAYMTC010000176.1:0-4732 GCA_964393265.1 uncultured Thermoleophilia bacterium | reverse complement strand
AGATAATGAGCGGTGACTGGAGTTCAGACGTGTGCTCTTCCGATCTACCCGAGCTCGTCCACGTGGGCAAGGACCTGCGGGAGCGCGTCGCAGCGTACCGCGCCAAGGTGGGTGATGCATGATGGCCAGTCGTTTCGACGAGATCATGGACCGCCGCGGCGAGATCATGCGCCGCGCTCTCGGCATGGACTACAGCACGTTCGAGCAGAGCCCCATCGCCTTTGACTACGAGGGCATGATGGCCGACCACGGCTACAGTCTGCAGGACATCGTCGAGATCCAGACCAAAGCCGGCGTGGGGAACACCCCGCTGGTCGAGCTACGCAACCTGACCGACCTGGTGCGCTCGATGAGCGAGGCGGGCAAGGGCGCGCGCATCTTCGTCAAGGACGAGGCCGCCAACCTCGCCGGCGCCTTCAAGGACCGGCGCGCCAGTGTCAGTATCCACGTGGCCAAGCGGAAGGGCTACGAAGGTGTCATTGCGGCCACCTCCGGCAACTACGGCGCCGCAGTGAGCAGCCAGGCGGCTCGCCAGGGTCTCAAGTGCATCATCTGCCAGGAGACCTTCGACAGCCGCCACATCGGTCAGCCCGAGATCATCGAGAAGAGCCGCATCTGCGAGGCGTACGGCGCCGAGGTCGTGCAGATGACGGTGGGTCCCGAGCTGTTCTTCCACATGGTCGAGCTGCTCGACACGACCGGCTACTTCGCAGCCTCACTGTACAGCTCGTTCGGCGTCAGCGGCATCGAGACGCTCGGGCTGGAAGTGAGCCGTGACATGCGGGCGCTCACAGGAGCCGATCCCACCGTCTGCGTCATCACGCATGCCGGCGGCGGCAACACGACGGGCACCGCTCGCGGCCTGCGCCGTGCCGGGGCGACGGGCACGCAGATCGTCAGTGCCTCGGTGGACCTGTCCGGCCTGCACATGGCCAGCGACAACGACTTCAACCGCAAGAGCTTCACGACGGGGCACACGGGCTTCGGCGTGCCGTTCGCCACGTGGCCGGACCGCGCCGACGTCCCGCGCAACGCGGCCCGTCCCTTGCGGTACATCGACCGCTACCTCACGGTGACCCAGGGCGAGGTGTTCTACATCACAGAGGCCCTGGTCAAGCTCGAAGGTCTCGAGCGCGGCCCGGCCGGCAACACGGCCATGACTGCGGCCGTGAGCTTGGCGCGTGAGCTGCCCCGCGAAGCGACGGTCGTCGTCCAGGAGACTGAGTACACCGGCGCCGGCAAGCACCACTGGGCACAGCTGAACTTCGCCCGTGAGATGGGGGTGGAGGTGCGCTGCGGCGATCCCGCCGACAACGTCCCGGGGAAGGTCATCGTGATCCCCGAGCGGCCAGAGCAGATCTGCGCGCGCGACTTCGACCTTGACCGCATGCGCAAGAGCTACGTGCGCAACGCCCTCAAGAACGCTGGCTCTGACTACGTACCCACGTCCTCCGACATCGAGTTCCTGGCCGCCGACACCAACAGCCACCCAGCCAAGGTCGAGGGCATCCTGGCTGAGCTCAAGGAGGCGTGAGGTGGCTCGAGCCGACGAATACCTGGCCTGGCGCACGCACCTCGCTGATCTTAGCGAGGAGCAGCTCGAGGCGCGGTTCTGGGAGCTCGTGGACGAGATCGTCGACCCGCTCATCGAGCTGGCGCGCACACACACGTCGCCCAGTATCGAGCGCTCCGTGCTCATGCGTATGGGCATCGACTCCCAATCGGCCAACGGGATCGTCAATCAGATCGACAAGCGCGGCCTGCTAGGGCACGGCGGCGGCCACGTCGTGCTCCACTGCTCACAGGAGTGGGGCGTCGACGTGCGCGCCGCGGCCGCCAGACTGGCTGCCGGCGACGGGTGGGAGACGGTCGAGCGGAAGTGGGGAGGCGGCAATGGCTCCTGAGACGCCGCCCACCGGGCACGCTCGACCGGCGGTCAGGCCGCCGGAGTACAAGCCTGTCGGGGCGCGTGACGACGACTGGGCTACGCGCCACCCGCTCGACGCCGACCAGAAGATCGACCTGGAGCAGGTCCTCGACGGCATCGAGGACTACCGCCCGCGGCGCCGCGGTTGGACGTGGCGCGTCAAGGTGGAAGACCAGCAGATCGGGCCTTTCTCTTACCGCGAGACGTCGCGCGGTCTCAAGAACAGCGTCCCCTTGCCCGCCGCCAAGTACTTCGGCGGCATCGACCCGCAGCCCGACTGCGTCGTGACCACCGAGATCGCCAGCGGGCGCTTCGAGGACGACATCCGCCGCATGCGTATGGCGGCGTGGCACGGCGCCGACCACATCATGGTCATCCGCACGGCTGGGCAGAGCCACATGGACAGTCTGCTCGAGGGCACGCCGGAGGGCGTGGGCGGTATCGCGGTGACCCGCAAGCAGGTACGTGCCACCCGCAAGGCGCTCGACCAGATCGAGGACGAGGTAGGCCGGCCCATCAACTTCCACAGCTACATCAGCGGTGTCGCCGGCCCCGAGATGGCGGTCATGTTCGCCGAAGAGGGTGTCAATGGCGCCCACCAGGACCCGCAGTACAACGTCTTGTATCGCAACATCAACATGGTCCGCAGCTTCGTCGACGCGGCCGTGGCCAAGAGGATCATGGCGGCCGCGAACATGGCGCAGATCGACGGTGCGCACAACGCCAACGCCACCGCCCGGGAGGCGTGGAAGGTCATGCCAGAGCTGCTGGTGCAGCACGGCATCAACTGCGCCTACTCGCTGAAGGCGGGCATGCCGGCCGAGAACATCTGCCTCAGCACGGTGCCGCCCGACGCTGCACCGGCGCCGTGCGAGCGCATGGACCTTCCCTACGCCGTCGCGCTGCGCGACCTCTTCGGGCGGTTCAAGATGCGGGCGCAACAGAACACGCGCTACATCGAGTCGTGCGGGCGCGAGGCGACCGTCAACCACGTCATGAACATGCTCATCAGCCGGCTCACGAGCGCAGACATCCAGAGCACCATCACACCGGACGAGGGCCGCAACGTGCCCTGGCACTACAACAACGTCCACGCCTGCAACACAGCGCGACAGACGCTGGTGGGCCTCGACGGGCTGCGCAAGGTCGTCAAGGTCGATCGTGAGGCGCCTGAACTCAAGAGCAAGGTCCGTGAGATCAAAGAACGCGCGGTGCTCTTCCTCGAGGGCATGCTCCGCGACGGAGGCTACTTCGGCGCCGTGGAGGACGGGTACTTCGTCGACTCGGGCTGCTATCCCGAGACCAACGACGACGGCATCTTCCGCAAGCTCGACGGAGGCGTGGGCGTCGACACGGTGGTGGAGCGGGCGGACGACTACGTCGCGCCCGTCTGTCACCACTTCGGCGTCAACCACCTGGAGCTGCTCTACCACCGCGACACGGCGACGGCCAAGCCGTGCGACGCCATCGGCGGCTGCACGCTGTGCGACGACAGCATGGTCCCGTTCGTCGACGAGCTGGACCCGGACGACAACGTCAACGTGCGGCTGGCAAGGACGGCCGAGCTGCGCGAGAAGGGCCTCATCAAGCCGGAGGTCGAGTGGGCGGGCGACGGCTTCGTCGTCGTCACGCTGTTCCTGCCAGCCGCCGAACGCGTGGCCGAGTTCGCCGCTCTTGAGCTTGCCAAGGCGATGAACTTGGCCGAGCCGGAGGTCATCCACAAGCAGGTGATGCATCCGGCGGAGGGCACGCTGCTGGAGGTGCGTGGCCGGCTCGAGGTGACCGTCGATCCAGCCACGCTGACCATACCGCCGGAGGTGACCTACCTCGACGACGACGAGATCCGCGACTTCGTCAAGGAGCACGGTCTCAAGGTCGTCGCCGCGACCGTGGGCAACGACGAGCACTCCGTCGGCATGCGCGAGATCATCGACATCAAGCACGGCGGCATAGAGAAGTACGGCATCGAGAGCGTGTACCTGGGCACCTCGGTGCCCGTGGACAAGCTGCTCGACGCGGCCATAGAGCACGCCGCCGATGCCGTCCTGCTCAGCACGATCATCACCCACGGCGAGATCCATCGCCAGAACATGGAGAAGATCAACGACCTGGCTGTCGAGAAGGGCGTGCGCGACCAGCTGCTGCTCATCTCCGGCGGCACGCAGGTCACCGACGAGCTGGCCCGTAGCTGGGGCATGGACGCGGGCTTCGGCCGCGGCACGACCGGCCAGCACGTCGCCAGCTTCATGGTAGAGGCGCTGCGCGAGCGCGCAGCCAATTAGCAGAGGCAAGCGCGACCGCGTGGCCAATTAGCAGAGGCAAGCCTGTCCACGTGGCAGGTCGAGAGAAGAGGAGACCGCATGGGCGCTGAACGACCGGCTAGGACGTCCGCCGACGGCGGCCAAGCGCGCGCCCGCGACGTCGACGTGCTGGTGGCCGAGATCGGCTCGACCACCACGGTCGTCAGCGCCTTCGACGGTCTCGCGGACGAGAGCCAGAGCGTAGGGGCGACGCCCACCCTGCTGGGGCAGGGCGTCGCCCCTACGTCCGTTCTTCAAGGCGACGTGACCGTGGGTATGAACGCGGCGCGTGCTGAGCTCGAAGAACGCACCGGGCCGCTGCAGCCGCGTCACTTCCTGGCCACCAGCTCGGCTGCGGGTGGCCTGCGTATGACCGTCCACGGCCTCACGGCCAAGATGACGGCGATGGCCGCCCGCGAGGCGGCGCTGGGCGCCGGCGGTGTCGTGGAGTACCAGACCGCCGGCAAGTTGCGCCGCCACGACCTCAAGGCCATCGCCGCCGCTC
>CAYMTC010000175.1:0-4733 GCA_964393265.1 uncultured Thermoleophilia bacterium | reverse complement strand
ACCAAGATCAGCTTCATCAACGAGATCGCCAACGTCTGCGAGGGTGTCGGAGCGGATGTGCGCAAGGTCGCCGAAGGCATGGGGCTGGACCACCGCATCGGGCCGCACTTCCTGCAGGCCGGCATAGGATACGGCGGTTCGTGCTTTCCCAAAGACGTGCAGGCACTCAAACAGCTGGCTGGCAACTCGGGGTACCACTTCCAGCTGCTCAACGCCGTCATCGAGGTCAACCATCTGCAAAAGCGCCGAGTGGTCGCTAAGCTCAAGCAGCGGCTGGGCTCTCTCCGTGGTCTGCGCGTAGCGCTGCTCGGCCTCACGTTCAAGCCAAACACGGACGACTTGCGCGAGGCCGCCTCGATCGTGCTTGCCGCTCGACTGGTCGGGGAGGGCGCGGTGGTCACCGCGTACGACCCCATGGTCACCGCCCCCTCGCATCCGCAGTTCCCGGACGTCCAGATCTTCGACGATCCGCTCGATGCGCTGCGCGAGGCCGACGCCGCTATCCTGGTGACGGAGTGGAGTCAGCTGGCTGGGCTGGATTGGGCGGCAGTGCACATCGTCATGCGCCGCCCACTGGTGGTGGACGGCCGCAACTACCTTGACGCGGCCGTGCTGCGCGGCCTGGGGTTCGAGTATGAGGGCGTGGGCACAGCCGACGGCGCGGTGTCTACGCCGCTCTCTGTCGAGGCTGCCGACGGGGTGGGCACCTCTGGCAGGCGCTCGCGGAGCTGACGGTGCCTACCCCGTCGGCCATCTGTGACCAGGCCATCGTCCTCGTCGGCGGCGAGGGCACCCGACTGCGCCCTATCACATCCCGCCAACCCAAACCGGCGGCGCCCGTGGTGTGTCGACCGTTCATCGGCTACGTACTGGAGCATCTTGCGCGGCACGGCGTACGCCACGTGGTGTTCTCCACCGGGTACCTCGCGGAGGCCATCGAGGCTGCCGTCGGCGACGGCTCGGCCTACGGTGTGCACGTGACTTTCGCTCTGGAAGACACGCCGCTGGGCACGGCGGGGGCCATCCGCCACGCAGCCAGTAAGCTGCATGACGGTCCCTTCCTGGCTCTCAACGGCGACGTGCTCACAGACGTCGATGTGTCGGCGCTGGTGGGACTCCACACTCGCAGTGGCGCCGCCGCGACGCTTCACCTCACCCCGGTCGACGATCCGCGGCGCTATGGCCTCGTGCGCCTCGCCGTCGACGGGCGTGTGACCGAGTTCCTCGAGAAGCCAGGCATGGAGTGTGTCGGCCCGGCGCTCATCAATGCGGGTGTCTACGTGCTCGAACCACGCGTCCTCGACCTCATACCTGCCGGGCGCGCCTTCAGCATCGAACGCGGTGTGTTTCCCACACTGGTCGCCGAGGAGTCGCTGTACGGCTACGCCTCACACTGCTACTGGCGTGACATCGGTACGCCGGAGAGCTACCTGGCGGCCAACTTCGCGGTGCTCGACGGCTCTCTGCACACCGCGGTGGGTACCCAGCTCGGGCCGGGCTACATCCACGTGGCTCAGAGTGCGGTGGTCCAGGACGGTGCCAGAGTCGTGCCGCCAGCGTGGGTCGATGCCGGCGTCACTCTGGGCGCTGGTTGCAGGGTCGGCCCGCGTGCAGTGATAGGCCGCGGCAGCGTGATCGGCGAACGCAGCGTCGTCGAGGAGTCGGTCGTACAGGACGATGTGCGGCTGGAAGATGACGTGAGTGTGCGCTACAGCGTGATCGTGCGCGGCTGCCGGGTAGGCTCTGGTACGCAGCTCTCATCGAGCATCCTGGGTGAGCAGTGTCTGGTAGGTGCCCGCAACGAATTCGCTCGCGGCCTTCGCCTGGCGCCTGCCATCGAGCTCCCCGATGCCAGTGTGAGCTTCGGCGACCCGCTCGACGGGGAAGAGCGTACCTAGACTCGCACTGGGCGAGGACGCAGCACGCAGGCGGCACCGGGGTCGGCATAGGCATCTGGAGGGGTCATGGCCATCGACGCGAGCATCTTCAAGGCCTACGACGTGCGCGGGACGTGCCCGGGACAGCTCGACACCCGCGTGGCTGAGCTGATCGGTCGAGCGCTCACGGCGCAAGTGGGAGCCAGCCAGATCGCCGTGGGGGAGGATCCGCGTCCCTCCTCGCCGGAGTTGGGCGCGGCGTTCGCGGCGGGAGCCGCGGCCGCTGGTGCGACCGTGGAACACTACGGGACGGTCGCCACCGAGATGCTGTACTTCGGCGTTGCCTCGCGCGGGCTCGGCGGCGGTGTCATGGTCACCGCGTCGCACAACCCGCGTGGCTACAACGGTCTCAAGCTGGTGGGTGCGGGCGCTCTGCCACTGAGTGGCGACGAGGGCATGCCAGAGCTACAGCGCAGGGTGCTGAGTCTGGAGCGGGCGGCGCCAGCGACAGCCCCGTCTGCCACCTGCGCGAACGTGGATCTGTATCCGGCGTACGTCGACCACGTGCTGGGTTTCGCCGAGCCCCAGGCATGGCCGCCCTTCCGCGTCGTCATGGATGCGGCCAACGGCGTCGCCGGCAAGCTTGCGCCGGCCGTCTTCGACCGTACTCCCGTGCAGCGTGTCGAGATGTACTTCGAGGTGGACGGCACGTTCCCCAACCACGAGCCCAATCCGCTGCTCGAGGAGAACCGCCGCGAGATCGGCGAGCGGGTGGTCACCGAGAAGGCGGACCTAGGCATCGCCTGGGACGGGGACGCCGACCGCTGCTTCTTCATCGACGAGACGGGGCAGTTCGTGCCCGGCGATTTCGTCACAGCGCTCTTGGCCGAGGCGCTGCTGCTGCGCGAGCCGGGCGCGGCCATCCTGTACGATCTGCGTGCCTCGCGCGCTGTACCGGACACTATCCGCGGGCGAGGCGGTGTGCCGCTGGTGAACCGCGTCGGGCACGCCTTCTTCAAGCAGCGTATGCGCCGTGAGCCAGTGCTGTTCGGCGGCGAGGTGAGCGGGCACTACTACTTCCGCGACAACTTCAACGCCGACTCCGGGTTCATCCCCGCGCTCCTGGTACTGGACTTGCTGGCGCGCAAGCACGCGACGCTCGCGGAGCTGCTCCAGCCGCTCCGCGAGCGGTACTTCATCTCTGGCGAGATCAACTCCACGGTGGATGATGTAGACGCGGTGTTGCGACGTCTCACGGAGATCTACTCTGACGGCACGGTGGCCACTGTCGATGGCATCTCTGTGGACTACCCTCACTGGCACTTCAATGTGCGTCCCTCGAACACTGAGCCTCTCGTCCGGCTCAACCTCGGCGCCGATGAGCGGGCGTTGATGGAGGAGAAGCGTGACGCCGTCCTCGCCGTCATCCGAGGTGCCTGACGTGCTGCACGACGGCGGCGGATCGACACAGCGTGGTCCGGGTGGGGGCCCAACGGACCAAGGGCTCGCAGGCGACCCTAAGGACATGGCGTCGGCTATCGCTGGGTCGGCAGAGCAGCTGGAGAGAGGATGGCGGGAGGCCCGCGTCGCGCTCAAGGATGTCGGTTGGCGGGGACCCTCGCCGGCTACAGGCGCTGCGTGCCCGGCGGCTTTCGCCTCCGGTGTGGTCGTCTGCGGTATGGGCGGATCTGCTATAGGCGCGGACATGGTCGGTGCGGCCTTGCCCAGTCTGCCGGTGCCCTTCGTGGTCGTACGCTCGCCTGTGCTCCCGCGATGGGTGGGGCGTGCCACGCTGGTGGTCTTGGTGAGCTACTCCGGCCACACGTACGAGACGCTGGCCTTGGCCCACGCTGCGCGGGAGCGCGGGTGTGAGCCGGTCTGCGTGACCTCCGGGGGGCAGCTCGCGGACATGGCCCAGGACAGCAGCTGGCCGCTCGTCCTGGTCCCCGGCGGTCTCCAGCCGCGGGCGGCCATGGGCTACTTGCTCAGTGCCGTCGCGGCCACGCTGCGGGCGGCAGGACTGGGCGCGGATCTGGCCGAGCAGGTGCCGGAGGCCGCGGAGGTCGTGGCCACACTCACGGCCGAGGTGGGTCCGCGGAGCGGCGCCGACAACCAGGCGCGCGATCTGGCCGAGCGGCTCACCGCGCACACTGCGCTGATCTACGGTGTGGGCCCCACGGTGCCGGCAGCGCGGCGCTGGAAGACGCAGCTCAACGAGAACGCCAAGGTGCACGCGTTCTGGGCCGAGGCGCTCGAGGCCGGCCACAACGAAGTGGTGCCATGGCAGGCTGATGCTCGCGTCAGTCGCGGGCTGTACGTGGTCGCGCTGACCGATCCGCGGGGCGATCCCGAGCTCCATCGTCGATCACAGGCAGTGCTGGCCAGCGTGGCTGAGGGGGCGGTCGGAGTGTGCACCATGGCCGCCCGAGGGCGCTCTCCGCTGGCACGGGCTTGCAGTGCCGCCCATCTGGGCGACTGGACCTCCTACTACCTGGCCCTGGCGCGGGGCGTCGATCCCACGCCCGTCGACGCCATCAGCGAGCTCAAGGCACGCCTGGCCACGCCACAGGGATAGCGGGGCGGCGGCATGCTGGGCACGTCATCTGTGAGCGCGGCGCCGCCACGGCTCCGCGCCGTAGTGTGCCTGGACCGTCCAGCGTGCCGCGGCGTGGCTGAGCACCTCGTCGCAGTGTCCCGTCTGCCCTCGCGCCTCCTGTTGGCCCTCTCGTCGCGTTCGTCTCGGCCGCGTCGGCCGTTCTCCGGCCCCCTATTTGCGGCCATGGCGCGGCTGGAGGAGCTCGCACAGAGATCGGAAGAGCGTCGTGTAGGGAAAGAGTGTAGGATAGGGGGGTGTTG
>CAYMTC010000174.1:0-4742 GCA_964393265.1 uncultured Thermoleophilia bacterium | reverse complement strand
GATAATGAGCGGTGACTGGAGTTCAGACGTGTGCTCTTCCGATCTGCTGCGCGACACCCTCCTGGCGGTCGCGGCCTTCGCAGTGTGCGGGCTGCTGCTCGGCCGCTCCTTGCGCCGGCAGCGGCAGCGCGAGTCACGGCTCGCCGCGGCCACCCTCCACGACAGACTCACCGGCCTCTACAACTACGCGACCTTCGCGGACCTCCTGGCTACCGAGGCCAGCCGGGTGGACCGCTACGGTGGGCAGCTCACACTGATCATGCTGGACCTGGACCGGTTCAAGCGTTTCAACGACCGCTACGGCCACGAGGCAGGCAACGTGCTGCTGCGACGCCTGGGCGCCACGTTGCGAGACCTGGTACGCGACGCCGATGTGGCCGCCCGCTACGGCGGTGAGGAGTTCGCCGTGCTCATCCGCGGCGACGAGCTCGACGGCATGCGCCTAGCGGAGCGCATCCGCCTAGCCGTGCTCACCATGCGCGTGCCATTGGACGGCCAAGAGGTCTATGTGTCGGTGAGCGCCGGTGTGGCCTGCTATCCGCAACACGCCGCCGACCCCGATGAGCTCGTGGCACTGGCGGACGCCGCTCTTTACGCGTCCAAGCAAGCGGGCCGCAATCTGGTCACCGGGTACAGCCTGGGGCTGGGGATGCGGCGCAGCCAGAGAAGCAGCACCGCGCTGCGCGCGGTGAACGAGTAGCGGCAGCGCCTACTTCTTCGAACTTCCCTTGCCGCCGGCCGCCGCGGCCTTCTGCTCGGCTCTCTTGCGCCGATTCTCGGCCTTGGCCTTGTCGCTGGCCTTGAAGACAGGGACCTCGTCTGTGCCGCCGGCGATGTGGCTGCTGTCGCCGTCGCCGTCGCCGCTGTGCGTGGTTGGACTGGACGACGACTTTCGCGCGTAGTCGGTCGTGTAGAAGCCAGAGCCCTTGAAGTGGATGGCCACCGGATGCAGCACTTTGTGGACAGGCCCACCACAGAGCTCGCACGTCGTTATGGGTTCGTCGCTGAACTTCTGCAACACCTCGAAGGTGTATCCGCAATCGTCGCAGCAGTACTCGTAGATGGGCACGGGTTCCTCCGTGGATACCGGACTGGGATTGTCAGTCTACCATAGCGAGTGCCGACGCCCACGCTCGGGACGCTCATCGGCAGCCACGGCGCGAGGCACATCGCGCGCTGCCTCGGCACCCGGCGCCGGCGGGCCATGCCTCTGGCCGTCCTGCGCGAGCGCAGCTTCTCTCGGCGCGTCAACGGGCCGCGGGCCGCGCGGCACGGTAGAGCACGGCGTACCCGCGAAATGACTGGACGCGCGGCCGCGTACCAGCAGGCCGCGCAGCCGCGCGATGACGGCGACGCCGCCGGCGCCGCCCAACAGGCCACCGTAGAGCGCGGCCCGTGCGTTCCACGCGCCGCCCTCGTCCTGCGCACCTGTCTGCCTGTGGCTCAATCCGCACCTCACTGCTTGGTGAAGGAGACCGCCGTGCCGTCGGCGTCCGCGCGCACGGTGTCACCCTCCTTGAAGTGACCCCGCAGCAACTCGCTTGACAGCGGGTTCTCGACCAGTCGCTGGATGGCGCGCTTGAGCGGCCTGGCCCCGAACTGCGGGCTGTAGCCCTGCTCTAGAATGAGCCCGCGGGCCGCTTCCGTGACGTCCAGCGTCATACCCTGGCTCTCCACCTGACGCTGCAGATGGCTCAGCAGCAGGTCGACGATCTGTGAGAGTTCGCTGCGTGAGAGAGCGTGGAACACGATGATGTCGTCGACCCGGTTGAGGAACTCGGGGCGGAACGTCTGACGCAGCCGCTCCATGAGCCTGGCCTCGACGGTCTCGTACTCGCGTTCCATCTGCTCGCCATCGGGGATGAGCTCTGCCCCCACGTTGCTCGTCATGATGATGACGGTGTTCTTGAAGTCAACGGTGCGGCCCTTGTTGTCGGTAAGCCGCCCGTCGTCGAGCAGCTGCAACAGCATGTTGAACACGTCGGGGTGCGCCTTCTCGATCTCGTCGAAGAGCACCACGCTGTACGGCCTGCGGCGCACCGCCTCGGTGAGCTGACCTCCCTCCTCGTAGCCGACGTAGCCGGGCGGGGAGCCGACCAGCCGGCTCACGGAGTGCTTCTCCATGTATTCGCTCATGTCCAGGCGCACCATCGCCTCTTCGTCGTCGAAGAGGAACTCCGCTAGAGCGCGCGCCAGCTCGGTCTTCCCCACACCCGTGGGGCCGAGGAAGATGAAGGAGCCTATGGGCCGCTTGGGATCCTTGAGGCCGGCGCGCGCCCTGCGCACCGCCTCGCTGACGGCGGTGACCGCCTTGTCCTGCCCGATGACCCGGCCGTGGATCAGCGACTCCATGTCGAGGAGCTTGTCCGCCTCCTGCTGGAGCATGCGCTGCACCGGCACGCCGGTCCACTTGCTGACGATCTCGGCGATGTCGTCCGCGTCGACGGTGGCATCGGCGATGCCCTTGTCGGCGAGCCATGCCTCCTTGGCCGTCATGAAGGTCCGCTGGATGACATCGGCCTGGTCGCGCAGTTGGGCGGCGCGCTCGTAGTCCTGCGCCTGCACTGCAGCGGCTCCCTCGCGCGAGAGCTCGTTGAGCGTGCGCTCCATGTCCCGAAGATCGGTCGGCAGCATCGTCGCCTCGATGCGCATCTTGCTGGCCGCCTCGTCGAGAAGGTCGATGGCCTTGTCCGGCAGGAACCTGTCGCTGATGTAGCGGTCGCTCAGCCGGGCCGCTGCCACCAGCGCCTCGTCGGTGATCTTGACCTTGTGGTGGGCCTCGTACTTGTCCCTGAGGCCGTGGAGGATGGCGACGGTGTCGTCGGCGCTCGGCTCGCCCACCAGGATGGGCTGGAAGCGGCGCTCCAGGGCGGCGTCCTTCTCCACGTGCTCTCGGTACTCGTCGAGCGTGGTGGCCCCGACGCACTGCAGCTCGCCACGTGCCAACAATGGCTTGAGCATGTTGCTGGCGTCCATAGCCCCCTCGGCAGCGCCGGCGCCTACCACCGTGTGCAACTCGTCGATGAACAGGACCACGTCCTTGCTCCGCTGGACCTCGTCCAGCGCGCCCTTGAGTCGTTCCTCGAACTCGCCACGATACTTCGCGCCGGCCACCATACCGCCCAGATCCAGAGCCAGCACGCGCTTGCCGCGCAGCGACTCGGGCACGTCGCCGTTGACGATCTTCTGAGCCAGGCCCTCCGCGATGGCGGTCTTACCCACCCCCGGATCCCCGATGAGCACGGGGTTGTTCTTGGTACGACGACTCAGCACCTGGATGACCCGCTTGATCTCCTCGTCTCGGCCTATGACCGGGTCGAGCTTGTCGTCACGCGCCAGCTCGGTGAGATCGCGGGTGTACTTGGTGAGCATGCTCTCGCCCTGCGCCTGGCTCTCGTAGTCGATGCCGGTGGCGCGGATCTGCGCGAGGGCGCGCATGACCCCTTCCTGCGTCATGCCGGCCTCCCGCAGCACGACACCGCCGGGGCCCTCACCCTCCAGCAGTATGCCGAGCAGGAGGTGCTCGGTGCCCACGAACGCGTCACCCATCTCCTGAGCCTTCTGCGCGGCGATGTCCAGCGCTGACTTGGCCCGGGGCGTGAGGAACAGCTGGTCGCCAGGCGTACCCGCGGCGCGGCCCGCGCCGCTGGTACGCAGGAAGTGGTTGGCGCGCGCCATGGTGGCGCCCTTGTCCACGCCCAGCAGGTTGAAGATCTGCTCTACCGCCCCGCCGGGCAGGCTGAGCACTCCAAGCAACAGATGCTCGGTACCCAACTGGTTGCCTGGGCCCCGGCGAACGACGCCCTGGGCCGTCTCGAGCGCCTCACGTGCCCTCTCGCTGAACCTGGTCATGTCCATTGCACCATCTCCTCGGGCCGGCCGCCGCAGCGGCATCCCGTACCATCGTCTGATCAGCCGGTGCGGCGCACGTGCACTACCGTGCCACGCCGCACCGGCACCAAGTCGCGTCGGTGTGCGCGCTCAGCTTGGCGCACCTCGTCGCGCATGCGCACCAAGGTAGCCTGCAGCTCCTTGCGCATGTCGTCCATCTCGTTCTGCAGGCGCTCGACCAGCTCTTCTAGAGCGAGCACTCGCTCCACGCCGGCCAGGTTGAGACCGGTCTCTGTGCGCCGCTGGATCGTGCGCAACCGCTCTACATCGCGCTGTGAGTACAGCCGGCGGTTGTTGGGCAGGCGCCGCGGCTGCAGAAGGCCGCGACGCTCGTACATGCGCAGCGTCTGCGGGTGCATGTCGGCTAGCTCGGCCGCCACCGATATCACGTATACGGGCTTGTCGAACAATCGATCGTCCGCCATGGCCCGTCACCTGTCCTTACGCCTGTCGCCGCGGCCGCGTGAGGCCGCTCACGACTTCTCGAACAGCGCCGCGCGCGGATCGGGCTGCAGTCGCCCATACTCCTCGACGAGCTTGCGCTGCTCCTTGCTGAGTTTGGCAGGGACCACGATGCGAAGTCGCGCCAGCAGGTCGCCTTTGCCGCCGCCCTTGAGCCGTGGCGCCCCTTTACCGCGTACCCGTAGCGTACGGCCGTCCTGGCTGCCCGCCGGCACCTTCAGGGACACAGTCCCACCGCCAGGCGTGGGGACCCGTACACCGGCACCTAGCGCCGCCTCGGCGAAGGTGACGGGCACGTCGACGAGGAAGTCGTCGCCGCGCCGCTTGAAGACTCGGTCCTCGCGCACGTGCACCACCACGTACAGGTCGCCCGCGGGACCGCCACGCAC
>CAYMTC010000173.1:3363-4752 GCA_964393265.1 uncultured Thermoleophilia bacterium | reverse complement strand
AGAGCCACAGCATGACGTGGGTACTGTTCCAGAGGCGTCCCGGCATGTAGAACACCTTCATGTAGCGGTAGTCGAAGAACACCGAGTACGACATGTACATGAGGAACGGCAGGCCCAACAGGAACACCCGCTGCCGCCGCGCCTTTGCCAAGAAGTAGACGAGGAGGCAGAGCGGCACGGCGTAGTACAGGACGCTCACGTCGCACTCACTCGCCTAAGGACTGCCGACCGACATCGACTCGCGGCAACTCGGCCGCCGGCCCGCCCAGGCCCAGAGCCGCACGCAGAGCGCTCTCTACCTGCCTCGGCGAGAAGTACCGTAGGTACGCCTCCATCGCCGCGGCATAGCAATCTGGACCCTCACTCTGTAGTCGCAGGAACCCACTGACCAGCTCGGACATGCGCCCAGCATCGCAGCACCGACCCAGTCCGAACTCGCGCGTCCGCCAGGCCATGAGGCCCTCGTCAGCCACCAGCACCGGCCGTCCAGCCGCGAGCGCCTGCAGCATCACCCCGCTTGACCCCAGATGCGCACGGTACGGTAGCACTACGCAACGTGCGGCCTCGAGGAAGACCTGGGCCGTGGCGGTACTACGATAAGCGCGACCCATCTCCAGAAGGCGACCCTCCTCGCACAGCGCCCGATGATCGGCCCCGCCCCTCCCCTGGGCTGCTCCGTCAGAGTCGCGGAAGCCGCCGCAGTGGGCCACACAGCCGCCCGTCTCGCGCGCCAAACGCAGCAGACGGTCGTACCCCCTGCGCTGGTCGGCCACGCCGACATATACCAGCAGGGGTCGGCCCCCATTGGCGTCCACGAAGCTCTGGAGCTGGCGGCGCCACGTCTGCGACTCTTCGTCCTCCCGCACCGCAGGCTCGGCGAGCGTCACCCCGCTCTCCTCGCCATGTGGCACAAACGGAACGCCTATATCCGGGAGCCACGCGTGCCCCGCCGCGTGGCTTGCGACAAAGCGCTCGTCCAGGCAGAGCGCGCAGTCTAGGACCCGTCGCCGTGGCTGGATGAATGTGTGGAAGACCCACGGGTCAGCGCGCCACGTCGTTGGATGTCGAACCTGCCGGAGCAGTCTCACGCCCCAGTGATGCTTGTAGGCATACTCAGTGCTCCGCAGAAAGACGCCCACCACCCTGCCGGGTAGCCTCCGCTGGCCCGGGATCGCCAGGCCCGCGAGCGCCTCCAGGTGGTCGTCAGCCTCTGCGAGGATGCTCACGTCACAGCCCGCGGATCGCAGGAGCTCCCGTAGCCGCGCCAGGCTGACCGTGGACCCACCTCCGGCCTCCTGTCGCACGTCGATGATACGACCGTGCGGCAGAGCGGCTACCTCCTCGACTGCCGCCAAGCCAAGTGGCCCTGCCGCCGCCAGGTTGCTCGCC
>CAYMTC010000173.1:0-3353 GCA_964393265.1 uncultured Thermoleophilia bacterium | reverse complement strand
CCAGTGACACTCGCAAGCCGGCGGCAGCCAGAAGCCGTGCCGGCACGCGCACGTACACAGCGCGGTGGCCGGATAGACCCGGCGAGTAAATCAAGCAGGTGTGAGCCTCCACGGCTATCTCCGCCCAGCCGCTGTCACACCAGATCCGTCGCGCCTAGCGCCACCCACTTGAACGTGGGCGCCACGACCCCCGGTCGTGGACTGAGCCCGTACACACTGTCAGTGGTGTCACGCTCGGTGTCGAAGGCCACGCCGCGGTCGCTGTGGACGATCCAGCGCACCTTGTAGATGCTGATGCGCGGTAGCACCGTGTATCGGCCGTCATTGAGCAGGCCGGGCGGAATCACGCACTCCAGACGATTGTAGCCGGTTCGAAGAGTCGGCCAGCCCACACGCGGCCCGTCCGTCTGGTAGCTCCGCACCACCACGGTGCCGTCATCCATCATGAGGTCGAACCCGAGCACCAGATCGTCTGGCACACGCCGCAGATCGACCTCCATACTGACGATCACCGGCTGGCTTGTCAGGAAGCTGGCTGCGGGTCGGTGTTCCTCGTCGAGGATGGCGAGAGACCCCAGGCGTACGTCGTCGTCGCCCGGCCGCTCGTCTGGCGCCCAGCTCACCGCTGACTCCGTGGACTGGTTGTGGCGAAGGTAGTCCTCGACCACCTTGTCGGCAGGTCCGTCGTTCACCACGTGGCCACCGTCCAGCTCTATGGCGCGGTCGCACAGTGCGCGCACCGCCTGCATGACATGGCTCACGAACAGCACGGTGCGCCCTTGGTGGGCGACATCGCCCATACGACCCAGGCACTTCCGTTGGAACGCCGCGTCGCCCACCGAGAGCACCTCGTCGATCACCAAGACCTCTGGTTCAAGGTGGGCCGCCACTGCGAAGGCCAGCCTTACGTACATGCCGCTCGAGTAGCGCTTCACCGGAGTGTCGAGGAAGCGCCCGATCTCGGAGAACTCCACGATCTCTTCGAACTTCGCCTCGATGTCCCGCCGGAGCATGCCCAGGATGGCGCCGCTGAGGTAGATGTTCTCGCGTCCGGTGAGCTCGGGGTGAAACCCTGTGCCCACCTCAAGCAGGCTGCCGACGCGACCCTCTATCTCGATGAGTCCTTCGGTAGGCTCAGTGATGCGGCTCAGCAGCTTGAGCAACGTGCTCTTCCCCGCCCCGTTGCGCCCGATGATCCCAAGCACCTCGCCGCGCTTGACCTGCAGATCGACATCCTTGAGGGCCCACAGCGTCTCCATGCTGGACGTGGTAGCACCGGGGTGCCGTACGCGCATGATGGGCCGCTTCACCGCGTCCACCACGGCATCTCGAAGAGTGGCATGCCGCTGCAGCGCACCGCCTATGCGGTACATCTTGCCCAGCTTCTCTGTGCGGACTGCCAAGTCGTCGCTCATCAGACCACGTCCGCGAATCGGCGCTCCATACGCCGGAAGTAGTACAGTCCGCCGACCAACACCAGCGCAACGATTCCCGCTGAGACTGCCAGCAGCGCGTCGGGCGCCCGGTCGCCGTAGAGACACCAGCGGAACCCTTGTACTACGCCGGCAAGGGGGTTGAGTCCGTACACGTAGCGCCAGAACCCTTCGATCTCAGTGGCTGGGTAGGCGACGGGCGAGAGGAAGAGCCAGAGCTGGATGAGATAGGGGATGACGTACTGCACGTCCCGATACATGACGTTCAATGCCGAGAGCCACAGACCGAAACCCAGCGCCGTAGCCATGGCAAGCACCACTAACAGCGGCAGAAAGACGATGCGCCAGCTCGGCAGCATGCCGTAGCCGCCCATCATGATGAGGAAGACGACCAGGCTGATGGCGAAGTCCACGAGGCCTGCCACCACACCCGAGACGGGGATGACCAGACGTGGGAAGTACACCTTGGTGAGGAGGTTGGAGTTCGACACCAGGCTAGTGCCCGCTCTCTGCAGGGCGCCCGAGAACAGCTGCCAGGGCAGCAGACCCGCGTACGTCATGATCGCGTATGGCACGCGGGGATCGTCCGACTCCACGCCGAGCACCTTGTTGAACACCACTCCGAAGACCACGATCGCCAACAGCGGCTGAAGCACGACCCAGGCCACGCCCAGCACGGCCTGCTTGTACCTCACCTTCACGTCTCGCCAGACGAGGAAGTACAGGAGCTCGCGGTACTCCCACAGCTCGCGCGCCCGTACGGCGACCCAGCCCGAGGTAGGTCTGATGATTCTCCTGGCGACGGCCGGCCCGCCCCCAGCTGAAGTGGTCTCCGACATGCTCAGCCTTTCGCCGCGCTCTACGTCATACCTGTGACACTGCGCGGACCGTTGTCTGCTCTGGCGACTGTACACTTTCCTGCCAACACATATCGACGCCCGGCCCTCATCCCCTTAGCCGACCTGCCGACTGTTCTCTGTGACAGATCAGCCAAGAATCGAAGCGAGTCGCGCCGGTGCGACACCCTTTTGAGCCGTCGGTCCCACAGGCGCCCGCTTCTTCCAGGACACATGGAGGGCATCGTGTCACGGAAGAAGAGAGTTGTCGTCATCGTCATTGCGTTCCTACTGCAGGTGATGCTCCTGGCCGCCGTCGTGGGCACAGCCCAAGCGAGCACGCAGAGCGTCGCCAAGTCAGCCGTCGTGACGACCCGCGCGCTCGACCGTCGAGCGGCCACCGTTCACCGGCAAGTGCGGAAGCTCACGCGTCAAGTCAAGGCCCAGGCAGGCAAGCGCCTTCACCGCAAGAACACAGTGGTCGCACACTGGCGCGTCGTGAGACTCAACCGCGCTCTCATCGCACTCAACCGCACAGTCGCGACAGCCGACCTGCCGTCAGACGTCATCGCTGATGTGCTCTCGCTGAATGCCAAGGTGCGTCGCCTTGACACCCGCTCCCTGACGCTGGTCCGCAAGGCCCGCTTGATCAAGCGTCAGCGCACCGCGGCTGCCAAGCGTCTGCGCGCCGTGCGCGCCAGAGTCGTCATGCAGACCAAGGTCCTCAGAGGCAAGAAGCCGAAGCCGACACCTACGGTCACGCCGACGCCGACACCGACGCCGAGTGACACGCCGACCCCGACGCCGACCCCGAGTGACACGCCGACCCCGACGCCGACCCCGACGCCGAGTGACACACCCACGCCATCCCCCAGCATGCCGGCCATCCTGGTCACTGACTACGGCGCCGAGGGTGATGGTGTCCGAGTCGGTGGCGTCTCCGTAGGTTTGGGTCCCGGATGAGGAGACCGCCGAAGTGTTGATGGCGGTAGTCCCGGACACGGCCAGGGTGGTGAGGTCGGTGATGGTGTCGGCAGTCAGATCGGAAGAGCACACGTCTGAACTCCAGTCACCGCTCATTATC
>CAYMTC010000172.1:0-4761 GCA_964393265.1 uncultured Thermoleophilia bacterium | reverse complement strand
CGACCAGCGCGAGGTGACCCGAGAGTAGCCGGGAGTCTCACCGACACAGGCGGGCGGCCACAGCCACGCACCGCAGAGGCTGTGGCGTGGCCGCCCGCAAGTTGAACGCACTACTGCACTCGCGTCGCGACACCGGCTGGACCGCATCACAAGCGGACCATCGACGTGCCAAGGGAGGCACATGGGTACCGGGCAACTCGTTCTCATGCAAGTCCTCAACACCGGGGTGATCATCGGCATCCTGATGTTGGTGACCGTGGGACTAGGCATCATCTACGGCCTCATGGACGTCCTGAACCTCGCCCATGGGGAGTTTCTCATGTTGGGTGCGTATGGCCTCGTCATCGCACAGAGCGCAGGCCTCAGCCCCTGGATCGGGCTCATCGTAGCCGCCGTTCTGGTCGGCGCGGTCGGGTTCGTCCTTGAGCGTGGCCTCATCCGTCGGCTCTACATGCGCCCTATCGACTCGTTGTTGGCCACCTGGGGCATCTCGCTGATCCTCATCCAGGTGGTCCGCCTCATCTTCGGACCAGCTCCGCAATCGGTGGCGACGCCGATACAAGGCGCGGTGGACGTCTTCGGTCTGCCGTTCCCCAAGTATCGGCTGTTCGTTCTTGCAGTGAGCATCGTGCTGACGGTGCTGGTCCTCATCCTGTTCCGCTATCCCACCTTCGGCATAAAGACGCGGGCGGTCTTCCAGGACTCCGAGATGGCACGCTGCGTCGGCATCCGCGCTCCTCGGATCTACTCCATCTCCTTCGTCCTGGGAGCAGCTCTCGCAGGACTCGCAGGCGCCCTCATCGCCCCCTTGCTCACGGTCCAGCCGAACATGGGCTCCGTCTTCCTGGTCAGAGCGTTCCTGACTGTGATCGTGGGTGGCGCCGGAGCGCTCATCGGCGTGGTGGGGGGCTCAGCCGTGATCGGCGGCATCGAGGGCGTCGTCTCCTACTTCAGCTCGAGCGTGATAGCCCAGGTCATCACGCTGGCGGTCGCCATCGTCGTCGTCCGCCTGCGCCCCAACGGCATCTTCGCGAGGAAGTGACGCCATGGGAAGCTTTCTGCACAGCCGCCTTGGCATCCCGTCGGGTATCCTCCTCGTCGGCCTCCTGCTCATCCCCATCGCCTACGGGATGGGTGGGCACTCCGGCGTAGACCAAGCCACCATCTGGGTGGTCTTCGGCCTCTTCGCGATCGCCGTCGATCTCATGTGGGGCTACTGCGGCCTGCTCAGCTTCGGTCAGGCCGCCTTCTTTGGCCTCGGCGCCTACGCCTACGCCTGGCTTACCACCGACACCGTCGGCCTCGACCTTGGTGCCACAGGGACCGTCGTGGGTCTGGTCGCCGGCGTCCTTCTTCCGGCGATCCTGGCGATCTTCCTCGGCTACTTCCTCTTTTACGGCAAGGTGGTCGGCGCGTTCTTCGTCATCGTCACTCTTGCTCTGTCGTTCCTCATGCAGTCGCTCGGTCAAGGCTGGTCGACGGTCTTTGGAGGCTTCACGGGCATACCCGGTGTGCCCGGTGTGGCTGGGCTCGAGGGGGTATGGGCTGGCTACTTGTCCGTGTTGGCTATCATCGTCGTGGTCAGCCTAGGCGTCACTGCACTCCTCCGCACACCCTTTGGCCTTGGCATCGACGGCGTGCGCGACAATGAGGAACGCTTCAACTACTTGGGCTCGAAGACCGTCGAGACAAAGCTGATCGTGTTCACACTCTCCTCGGCCATCGCAGGGCTTGCCGGCGCCCTGTACGCGTCTCAAGCGAACTTCGTGTCGTCAGACCTCATGGGCACTCTGCTCTCCACCGAGGCAGTCGTGTGGGTGGCTGTCGGCGGCCGCAAGACACTTGTCGGCGCGTTCATCGGCGCTCTCGTCGTGCGTGGGGTGGGCTTCTGGCTCAGTGATGTCGCCATCGACTGGTGGACCATCTTCCTGGGTGCTCTGTTCGTGGTCATGGTGCTGGGCGGCTCATCGGGGCTCGCCGGCCTCGCCAAGTGGGCAGTGGAAAGGGGGTCGCGTCTTGCGCTTAGAGACCGTTGACCTAGGCGTGCGCTTCGGCGGCGTGTGGGCACTGCACGACCTCACCCTGCAGATCCGTGAGGGAGAGGTCCACGGCTTCATCGGCCCAAACGGTTCCGGCAAGTCGACGCTGTTCAACCTCATAACCGGCCGCTACCGCCCTACGACCGGCACGGTGAGCTTCTCGGGCCGCGACTTGCGCCGTCTCGACCCCGATCAGCGCGCTCGGCTCGGCATAACCGTCAAGTTCCAGATCACGAGCGTCTTCGCCGGCCTCAGCGTACTGGAGAACATGCGTCTCGGCTTCATCGGCCCTCGCCCTGTGCTCTCCGGGTTGCGCCCGGGTGCTCGGGAGCGCGAAGACCGGGAGCGAGCAGAGGAGCTGTTGCGCACTATCGGGCTCTGGGAGAAGCGCGACGAACCGGCCGGGGTCCTGGCACATGGTGAGAAGGGTTGGCTGGAGATCGGCATGGCCCTAGCGACCGATCCTCGCCTGCTCCTGCTTGACGAACCCGCGTCCGGCATGGGCGCCGATGAGACGCGGAAGACGATCGCGCTGATCGAGCGTATCCGCGAAGGCCGCACCGTCCTCGTCATCGAGCACGACATGGAGTTCGTACGCGCGGTCGCCCAGCGCATCACTGTACTGTTCCGCGGCGGTCTCCTCACGCAGGGTACCTACGATGACATCAAGTGCGACGAACGCGTCATCGACGCGTACCTGGGAAGGGGAAGAGCGCATGGCGTATCTCAGGATTGAGGAGGTGCACTCCTACTACGGGCCCAGCCACGTTCTTCACGGGGTCACTCTCGACGTCGAGAAGGGTCGCATCGTCACCCTTCTGGGCCGCAACGGCATGGGCAAGACGACCCTCATGCGCACCATCATGGGCCTCACGCCTGCCAAGTCGGGTGGCATCTTGTTCGACCAACGTCATATCGAAGGCCTCAAGCCCTACGAGATCTTCGATCTGGGCATGGGCTACGTCCCACAGGGACGGCATATGTTCCCTTACCTCACGGTGCAGGAGAACCTGCGGATGGGACTACGCAGCAAGCGCCAGCGCCAGCCGGAGATCTTCGAGAAGCTGTTCGAGTACTTCCCCATACTCAAGGAACGACTGAAGCAGAAGGCGGGCACGCTCAGTGGTGGTGAACAACAGCAGCTGGCCATCGCCCGCGCTCTGGCTGGCGAGGTGAACATGATGCTCCTCGACGAGCCCACTGAGGGCATCCAGCCCAGCATCGTCGACGACATCCTCGAACTGCTGGTCCGCATCAACGCGACCGACGGGCTCACCATCTTGCTCGTAGAGCAGAACATGGAGCTTGCCCTCAGTGTGGCACAGGACTTCCACGTCATGGAGAAGGGCGTCATCGTCGAGAGCGGGTCCGTCGCATCCATGGACAAGGAACGCGTCATTCACGAGTACCTCGTGGTCTGACTGAGAGAGAAGGGTCAATGGACACGATCTTGGTGAACGGCAACGTCATCACTATGGCTCTGCCGAACAAGCGTGAGCAAGCCATCGCCATTGACGACGGTCGTGTGGTGAAAGTGGGCAGCAACGACTTCGTGCGGAAGCTGGCGAACGGCAACACCCGCGTGCTGGACCTCGCCGGCAAGACGGTCATGCCGGGTCTCACCGACTCGCACCTGCACTGCTTCCTCACCGGCCTGAGCAGGACTGCCGTCGGCCTCAACGAGGCCCGCAGCATAGCGGACGTCTGCGAACAGGTGCGGGATCGGGTGCGTGAGGCTGCACCCGGCGAGTGGGTGTACGCCGCCGGTTGTGCGCCGTGGAACCTTGCCGAGCGCCACTTCCCCACGATGGACGATCTCGATCGAGTGGCGCCCCACAACCCAGTCTACATCTCCGCCGTGACCTTCCACTCGGGCGCCACGAACACGCGCGGGTTCGAGCTCATCGACCCCGACCTCACGCTAGCGGGTATCGGCCGAGGAGCCGAGGGCAAGCCGAACGGATGGTTCCTCTCGGATGACACGCACTTCGCTGCAGCACGCGTTGCCTACGGGTCCATGACCAATGAGCAGATCGCTGACCTCTACAGGGCCGCGGCCTCGTTCGCCAGCGGCCGCGGCTGCACCACACTCCATTGTCTCGACGGTCAGTTCATCGACGACGACCGCGACGTCATGGTCCTCCTGGACGTGGCCTCTCAGTTGCCGGTACGCGTGCACGTCATGTACCAGACCATGAACGTCAAGCGAGTGCTGGAGTTGGGCCTCCCACGAGTGGGCGGCTGTCTCACCATCGACGGAGCCGGCTTCGACCACACCGCGCTGATGTACGAGCCCTACACAGATGCCCCCGAGACGTGCGGCGACTGCTACATCCCAGAGGCCCAAGTGCAGGCCTTCGTGAAAGAAGCCCACGAGGCTGGCCTGCAGATCGGTATGCACGCTCTGGGAGACAAGGCCGTGGACATCCTGGTGCGCGCCTATTCGAAGGCCATGGAGGCCTTCCCGCGGGAGGACTGCAGACACAGGGTGGAGCACTTCTACGTCCCGTCTGACTGGGCCATCGAGGAAGCAGAGAGGCTAGGCCTCGCCCTGCCCATGCAGCCGGCCTTCCCGTGGACCTGGGACCGTGTCCAGGAGAGCGACTACGCGCGGATCTGGGGACGCGAACGCGCTGATCGCGCTGAGCCGTTCGCTCGCCTCTACGAACGCGGACTCGTCGTCTCCGGAGGGTCAGACAGCCCTGTGACCCCCATAGACCCG